>NZ_LMOM01000037.1 GCF_001424185.1 Deinococcus sp. Leaf326
GGCCCCGCGAGCCGCAGCCCCGAAGTCCTGAGCCGCGTGACAGTTGAGGYCAGAAACGTATCCACTACGAGTGGACAGAACTGCCGTTCTCGCTGCTGTGCAATCTCCGTGCGAGCGTCTTCCCAACGCCACGCCGCCTTATAAAGTCGTTCGTGTGTCAGAGCATCGAACACATCACAGACCGAAAAGATTCGGGCATTCAGGGGAATCTGTTCTCCCATCAAACCATCCGGATACCCCTTGCCATCCCAGCGCTCATGGTGAGAGCGAATCACTTCCAGTGCCCCTACCGAAAGATTGGGAATTCGCGAGGCGATGTCCGCTCCGAGCACTGTATGATTTTTCATCACCTCCCACTCGTCGCTGGTCAGGGCGCCCGGTTTAAGGAGAATCGCATCTGGAATCGAGAGTTTGCCAAGGTCATGCAAAAACGCCCCTTGCCTGAGGTCGTTCAGGGCTTGGCCCGTCAGTCCGATGAGCGTTCCAAGCCTCACCGCCATCTCAACCACTCTCTCCGTATGCCCATGGGTCTCCAAGTCTCTGGCTTCGAGGGCAAYACCCAACCCCAGGAGACCRCCCTCCAAGTTGASCCGGGTGGTTTCGGCAACCTGAAAAAGCTCCAGCGCATGCCCGAACCTCAGGGCGGCGAGTTCCAGCATCCGTTGCATCTCCARCGTGACGACCTTCCAGGTGCTCAGGTGAATCAGGGTCAAAATGCCGACAACCCGACCGGCGATCAGCACTGGCGTGAGGATGGTGGTCTTGACGCCAGCCTCAATCCAGGAAGCAAAGGCCAGGGGATGGTTCGGGTAGTCGACACTGATGACTGTCGCCCCAGKAGACCACCCTCCAAGTTGAGCCGGGTGGTTTCGGCAACCTGAAAAAGCTCCAGCGCATGCCCGAACCTCAGGGCGGCAAGTTCCAGCATCCGTTGCATCTCCAACGTGACGACCTTCCAGGTGCTCAGGTGAATCAGGGTCAAAATGCCGACAACCCGACCGGCGATCAGCACTGGCGTGAGGATGGTGGTCTTGACGCCAGCCTCAATCCAGGAAGCAAAGGCCAGGGGATGGTTCGGGTAGTCGACACTGATGACTGTCGCCCCAGTTCTCACAACCAAGGCAGGCATAGGCGTGAATGGTACGTGGAGGTTCAAGACGAACCCGGGGAGCAGCGCTGTGATAGCCGGGTCCTGATCAAGATGCCGGGCCAGCATCCCGTCCGATGAGACCTCGATATATGTGGCCATGTCGAAGTGAAGGAGAGTCCGGGTCCGTGCAAGACCTGTGCGGATGACTTCCTCCGGGGTCGCCAACGTTTCGAGTTGCTGGGAAAACGCGTACAAGCCCAAGTCTATGGTTGCCGGATCTCCGGTGAGGGCCTGCTGCTGCTTTTCTTCGTACATTTGATGATCAGCAAGGGCGAAAGCTCGTTCGAACTGTGGTGGCGTCTCGAAGACAGCAATGCCAAACGAAAAGGCGCAGATGCCGGGAAGAACGCTGGGGATCGCCTGTTGAACTGTGGTGAGGATCTTGCGCACCTTGTCCTGAGGGTGCCCTGGAAACAAGATGACAAACTCGTCCCCGCCCCAACGGCACAACACGGTGTCGTCGGCCAGGTATGCCTTGAGGTGTTGACTGATTGTCTGAAGATACCGGTCTCCTTCACTATGGCCATACTGGTCATTGATGACCTTGAGCTGGTTGACATCCAGAACGGCCAGGACGACGGGGGCCGAGGGGAGGGACAGTAGATCCTGCTGAAGGCCGAAACGGTTCAGGAGCTCAGTCAAGGGATCAAGAATGGTGCGCTGATAGGCATGGCGTTGAGATGTCCTGAGTCTGAGATACGTACTCAGGGCGAAGAGGGCACTGCTTACGACGGCCAGGAAGGTGAGGAGCGAGATGAGCGCAGGCGAGAGCATGGGCACACCCCAGAGAGAGGTGGCGGCCATGCGGAGGAGAACGTAGCCGGTGAGTCCAAAAAATAAGCTCAGGGGGAGCGTGGTTCGCCTTTGTCCTCGTAAGAATGAGGTAAAGGTCGAGATGCAGAACAAGATGACCACGAGGAGAAGCAGAGTCAGCAACTGGATGACTCCACCCCAGGTCAATTCGACTTGGGGTGGAGGCCTGGAAGGAAAGGGAAGCGTGAGGAAACCTAACAGAAGGAAAAAACCGAAAATCGTGAGGTCGAGTCCGCCTTGGCGCCAGTGCGCTGTGAAATTGAAACCAGGAATCACGAGGAAAGCCGGGGTAATTTCATAAGAAGGCGGCCATAGTTCGAATATAGGCCGCAAAGATGCTGAGGGAGTTGCAACAATCTACGCTATGCTTCACAAAGTGACTGTTGAGATCATTGGTGGTCTTTTGACTTGCTATTCGGCTCTGCGTCAAGCTATTCCAATGGTTTTAAAATCACAAAGGGTATTGAAAGCGCGTTTCGGTGGTTGCGTTTTTTAGCGTGCAAGATGTCAGGTGACACTCATTCTTAGACTCAGAACTTGCACCTCGCATAGGACAATGAATAACCGTGCTGGCCGAGAAATTCCGCGTTTTTCGTGAAGAGATGCAATAGGCGACCGAGGTGCGGCCAAGGTAAAGCTTCGGCTGAAGAGCGAGCAGCGCACGGCGTGCGCTGCTCGCCAACGTTTGTCCTGGCTGTGCGTCCAGCAGGGTCAGCGTCCAAGCCACGAAGATCAGGAGTAGCCACCGGTCCAGTCCCCGCGCGGTCCGGAGGGCGAAGCGATTCAGCCCGAACTGATGTTTACTCTCCTTGAAGAAGGATTCGATCTGCCAGCGTTTCGCTCCCTCTGAGATCACCTTGGCACCCTCCATCAACTCAGAGGACACTGCGTGGAACACGCGTTGGCCGCGCTGAACGCGGCCGAGCGTCAGAGTGTCGTGCGGCCAGTTTTGGAGTTCGACGTACCCGCCATGCGGGCAATCCGCAACGGTGACGACGCCGGAATGCTCGGTCCGCCTGGTCGACCGGATGCCGACGAAGAATTCGAAGCCCAGCAGTCGAACCTCGTCCAGAAAGGCGGCGGCCTCAAATCCACTGTCGGCGAGGACGCGCACCCGGAACCGGGTGCGAATGGGGTCCGGGACGGTGCGCAGCAGGTCACGGGCCAGCGTGACAGGCGTAGAGGTCCCTTTGCCGCGGTAGACCCGGTATCCCACCGGAAACTTCAGGGCCCCATAGTGCGCAAACAGGATCACGAGGTGAATCCCGTGGACCTCGTTATAGACGCGAACGAACGGCAGCTGGCGTCCCGTTTTCGGGACGCCGGTGAGATCGACACTCAGTCGCAAGCAGGGACGATGTTTCCGCCTGGCCGCCTGGAGGAGGGCCCACTGGGTGTCCTGCAGCAAGGTCCAGCATGCCGCGGTATCCCAGTCATACTCGTTGAAGAAGCGACTGAGCGCACTGGTGCTGACGGACTCCGCTTGGTGAAGAACCGTCCTGATGTGTGGATCGAGGAATAGATAGAACGCAGCCCCGAGGCTGCGTTGCTGGTAGGCCGTGGGAGGGACGGCGAGGAGGCGGTCTGTCAGAATGCGGGCGCGCTCCCAGAGAGGCTGTGACGTAGACACTCCCAGACTCTCGCGTCTGGGAGCGCTTTTTTCGTCCTATGCAGGTGCAACTTCTGAGTCAGTTGTCATTTATTGCGAAAAGCAAGTCTCTATTTCAAAGCCGACTTATTCTGCGTGAGGTGAACTTCATCAGATTAGGATGTCATACTTTGGTTAGACCAAAAATATCAAATAAAGGTGACGTTAATTTTGCCTAGAAATATGCTCTAGTCAACGGTATGACGAACCTCCAGCAATCCACCCTCACCATTCTCCTCTACGGAAGCTGGAAATTTGATAAGAATTCTGATCAAAGGTATTTCAGGGGTCGCATTCTGAAATCAGAACAATTGGGAATCACAAAAGGCAATCTGGCGACGGTTACGTACGCGGTTCAACATAACCAAGTCATGAAGCATCAGGAACAGGGGGGCTACACCTTGAAAACAGCACAGGCGAAACTCACTCTGATGAGCTTCCTTTGTGAGACTATTGGACAACCTGGCCATGAAGGTCGGGACGATACTGTACCTGCCCATTGGGCTGCGCGGGCAATCTTAAAAACGCTGCCGCTCCATCGCGCGTGAGGAGAAGAGGTCTGGGTGGCGTCCCTTCAATAACCATTCCAGATATTCCAAGCACGTTCAATCTTTTTTCCCGTGTATCTGCCAAGGAACCTAGGGACAATCGATATCCGAACCGGACAAGAAAATGACAGACTCTCGGAACAGTAGGTGTGAGACACCCGTTCCCTTCAGGATGCCCTGCTGAGGATGGCTTTATGATGCCCCTCGCCCCCATCGATCTGATGTCCTCTCCTACCCAACACGATGTGCATCAGCAAGCCGAGCAGCTGCGGTCTACCTTGAGGCCGGATCTTCGGCGGCAATTCTCCGATATGCCGCTCCTTGCCCCATCAGCCTTTGCCCGGGCATTTCTGAGCTTGAACCTCAGCCTCAAAGGGGAGACCTACACCATCAGGTACCAAGCTAAAGGACGAGGCTATACCTGGCGCACGGGCGCCTGGCACCGTCAGCTCAGCACGCCACTGTTTAATCTGGACACCGCTGCCTTAACTCAAGGCTTGGAGCAGCTCAACACCCTTATCGCTGCGGAACAGGAGGCCTTTGGGCGAGAGTGCAACCTTGACCGCGTTCTCGTGACGCTCCCGACCGGTGTACCGTGATGTTCTTCATGCTGTCTACAACACGATGTGTAGATCTCCTGGAAAGTTCAATGAGAAGGCGGCTCATGACGACGGGTGAATCCTTCTGGCTCAATCTTGGCCAGCGCACTGGCCCACTGCGATCACCGTGCCCATCTGGACTGGAGTGTCGATGGCCGGTAGAGCTGGTTGCTGCGTCATCTGGAGGCACATCCTGAGTCCAGTGCAGCAGTATGTTTACTCCGCCAGACCAAACTTGAACTGACCGAACAGGACGTGCGTCGAGTAGCCCATTAGCTGGCTTGGGAGTTCTGAGATGAAGCGAGAAATCGAAAAGA
Organism: Deinococcus sp. Leaf326; assembly: GCF_001424185.1. Lineage (NCBI taxonomy): Bacteria > Thermotogati > Deinococcota > Deinococci > Deinococcales > Deinococcaceae > Deinococcus > Deinococcus sp. Leaf326. Next base: position 5,076 of record NZ_LMOM01000037.1, read on the forward strand.
CTGAAAGACCTTGAGAAGGTATTTGGGAGATCAAGTTATCAGATGACGTCAAGACATAAAAGAATTTTATTTTAAAATTCAATCTGCTTAATCTTAAAATATTTTATGAACATATTAATTTAAGGCAGCTTTCTTTCACTCTTCCTAATTGAAGACAGACCTTCAGAAATTTAGAGGAAAATGCAATGGATGACTTTAGGGTAATCAGTAATTTTATGGAGTTTGAAAGAATTTGGCAGACACATGTCACGCCTGATCCAAGTCCTGAAATTGAATCATTGGCACAAAGGGGCTATGTGCCAGATGCATACGTATCCAGTGATTTTGAGACCCCACTGTTAACTATTCTCTATAGAGATCAGCACGGTTCGATAACTTCGACTTCTGATAGTCATCCTTATCCTATAACCGATGCTGCCATTTCTCAACTCTTCGCGCAGGCTACACGAAGACTGAGAGTTCATCTCGGTGAGTATAGATACGAATAGTAATTCAAATCTACAGAAATTATAAGAGAGATCTATTAATAGTTTCATTGCCAGTATATTTCTTAGAGCTAGAGGAATTGGTACTACTAAATGTCAAGCATTAAATAATTTCTTCTATTAAATAGAAGTCTTTCTATATTAGATATGACCAAAGTGGAATGTGTAATCTCTTAACTAACGATCATATTTTTTAAAGTCAGGGAGCGATTGTTTATGACAATTCCGATGTCTCCTCATACCTCAGCTCAACTCACCCCAGATGCCGAGCAGGGCCTTGCTGTGTGGCAATGGGAAGGGGGTGCGCTAGCATCTCCACCTGTCCCTCAAGCTGCAGTGTCTACAGGCGGGTATTGGTGCATTGTGCTTACTCTACTGGGTGATATCCCTATCCTTCGCGAAGCTGCACAACAGAGCGACTATACATGGGATCAAGGCCACTGGACACGTATTTTCATGCGTCCCCTCAGAATAAATGGTGATCCACATGGAGCTCGTCTCCTACAGGAATGGGCGCAACGAGAAGCCCGTCGATTTGAAGTGGATTATCAGATAAGTGAACCTCGCTTGATCTCTACCGATTGGGAGTCATGATTCCTGGAGCCTTCGGCAGTCGTCTCATAAAGGACTCCATATGCTTGATAACTGCTCGCTCCGCCGCCCTAATCGGCAATTGACATCGAATATCGTCTTGGGGTCTATCCAAGACCCTAGCGAGTGGATCGGGTGCACACTAGGGGCACGCTACCAAATGAGTCTGATCAATACGCAAGGTAGTTGGTGAATTCCGACCTGTATCAGGGGCTAGCGTTCATTCTGGCGACTGGAGTTCATGGGGGCCCGTTCATCGCTATTCAGCATGCCGCTGTAGACAGACCCTACACATTGTTCACTGGTGTTGTAGGACCACGGGTCAATGTGTACGACTATCAGCGCTCCGAGACCATTTCGGGGAGCTTGGAGGGCACGACATACCAGCTGTATGACGTTCTCACCCGGGAGAGGCTCCGTTGCACAGTGAACGGTGGAGACTTTGAAGGCACTGACGAAGGGAGTGGCACGTCCTTCTCTGGAAGCGTGGTAGGGCATGAAGTTGCCTTATATGACGGTGAGTTCGGGAGATGGCAGCACTTTACTGCGGTCCCCGAGTGGCGGAGAAGAGGCTCAGGAGTTGCGCCTGTATAGGACGAAAAAGCGAGAATCTGGGAGTGTCAACGTCACAGTCTCTGGGAGCACGCCCATATTCTGATAGACCGCCTGCTCGCCCTCCCACGGCCTACCAGTACCGCAGCATCCGGCCTACGTTCCGCCTGTTTCCTAGCCTAGACACGCTCAATCGCCTCCCATTGCCTCAGGAGAGTGGCTGCGAGACACCGCCCAGCCCAGGTACGATGCCAAGCGTGTTTCGAGACGTGGTGGTGCCATCCCCCAATTGCCCGAAGGCGTTCCCGCCCCAGCTGCGGAAGGTCCCGTCCGCCTTCAACGCCAGGCTGTGCGCCTGGTCGACCGGATGCCGACCACGAATTTGAAGCCCAGCATTCGAACCTCGTCCAGAAGGGCCGCGGCCTCGAATCCACTATCGGCGAGGACGCGCACCCGGAACCGGGTGCGAATGGTGTGCGGAACAGTGCGCAGGAGGTCACGGGCCAGCGTGACGGGTGTAGGGGTCCCCTTGCTGCGGTACACCCGGTAGCCCACCGGAAACTTCAGGGTCCCGTAGTGCGCGAAGAGGATGACGAGATGGCTACCGTAGACCTCGTTGTAGCCGCGCACGAACGGCAGCTGGCGTCCCGTTTTCGGGACGCTGGTGAGATCGACCCTCAGTCGGAGGCACGGATGATGCTTCCGCTTGACCGTCTGAAGTAGGAGATCCCACTGGGCGTCCCCCAAGAGCATCCAGCACACGGTGGTATCCCAGTTGTATTCGTTGAAGAAGCGACTGAGGGCACTGGCACTGACGGACTCGGCTTGGTGAAGCACCGTTTTGACTTCTGGATTGAGAAAGAGGCAGAACGCAGCCCCGAGGCTGCGTTGCTGGTAGGCCGTGGGAGGGACGGCCAGCAGTCGGTCTGTCAGAATGCGGGCGCGCTCCCAGAGAGGCTGTGACGTTGACACTCCCAGACTCTCGCTTCTGGGAGCACTTTTTTCATCTCATGCAGGTGCAACTCCTGAGTAGTTGCGTCTTGTAGCCTGAAAGATGTCAGGAGAACGCAGGCACGTCCTCCCTCCACCGTTGGGACTTACTCGATTCCGGTGATCTCCGGCAGGCTGCGTTGGCTCATGTGCAGGGTGTACCCCGTTTCCTGCTCCAGCTCCACATGCTCCTGATACAACTCTGGGTGCTGGCGGGCCCCGTTGATCAAATCCCCGCGCCTGGCGAACACACAGAACACACAGCTCAGCCGCTCATTCCCCGACGTGTACGCCGGGTGCAACTTCTGGCCGGCCGCCGCGATGTCGCCCTTGACTTCCTCGGTGCTTAGCCCGTGAATCGGCAGCCAGTTCATCCACGTGCGACCGGCCACGCTCTGGCTATCGTTGGCTGACCAGACACAGGCCACGGCCCGGCGTGGACTCTCGGCGCCCCGAATGCCCATCGTGTTGACGATGTGCGTGATGCCCTGAGCCTTGGCATACCGCCGGACCTCGCGCTCGATGGGTCCCCGCTTCAGGCCGCTCGTGCAGAAGCGACTGTTCGCCCCCGGCCAGCTGGGCACCTCCGGTCGCGTCTGGAAGCGGTGACGGCACCATGCTCAGCAGGTCCGGATGCGTCGTGCTCTGCGCCACCAGGAACGGCACACCCGCTGCTTCTGCTTGTGCCTGAGCATGTTCCAATGCCCCTGGCCACTCACTGCGCCCCAACGTCGCGTGCACCACCAGCTGCTGCTCCGGAGGCACATGCGCCTGGACTTCGATCATCGAGCGCTGGCTGTCCTTCCCCCCACTATGGTTCTGCACGAACAACGCCCCGGCATCCCGGGCCCGCCACACCTGCTCAAGTACCTTCTGTGCCGCCCGGCGCCGCGCCCGCAGAGAGGGTTGCACCTTCGCCGTCATGTGAGCGGCACCAGCACCAGACTCGGCGAGCGCTCCTTCGTGATCGCCAGATTGCTCAGCACTTCCCCATCGAGATCGCCCACCTTCACCAGGGCATCGGCCTTCTTCCGGTCGATGCTCGCCACCTCCAACGTGGCCGCGTCCCCAAAGGCTTCCCGGAAGCGGTCCGCGGGGTACTCCAACGAGCGCGAGCCCCGCAGTTCCGCACGGTACAGCGGCGTCTGGGCCGTCTGCCCCTGTTGCAGGGCGTCCTTGATGAGCTTCCCGAGCTCGTCCCGTTCGGATTCCAGGCCTTGAATGGTGTCGCGCACCATGGCGTACCGGTCGAGCACGTCGTTGAGTTCGTGGGGGGTCAGCTGGGTCATGGGAGGTCCTCCGGAAAGACGAGTCGGGTACCCTTGCGCGCCAGCGTCCACTGCGCGCGCGTCAGGAGTTGGGTGAGGGCGAAATCGGCCTGGGCAGCCGGGTCGGTCCACTGCATTGCGGCAAAAGACGTTAGGCCAAGGACCCGGACGATCTGATGCGCCGGGAGTCGTGGGGCAAGTTTGGGCAGCACGGCCACACTGCCCCAGAGCGAGTCCGGCACCGTGAGGGGCGGATCGATGCCTCTGGCGGTGTAGCCGGTGGGACCATGCCGCACGCGGACGGTGCTGCTCCCAATACGGGGGAAGGCTGGCCGTACGTCCTGGGCCGCAGCCTGCTGGGCGAGGGATGTGCCCGGTTGACTTCGGAGAGCACCCGCACGACCTCCAGTTCGACATCGCGTGCTCTCGCCAGGGCATGGATCTGCGCGGCCAGGGTGAGGAAAGGCAGAGAGACCTGACCTTCACCCGTCAGCGCACGTGCTGCATTCGAGCAATCCAGGTGCAGGCGGAGCGGACCCGGCCGCGCGGACTGCACGGCTAGAGCGGCCGCCTGCAGTTCGGCATTCTGGAGGGACAACGTGTGCTCCACTTGCCAGATCTGCTGGCGTCCCATCAGCACCCCCAGACCCGCTCGACCCCGCTGGCTCAGACTGGCATCGCTGTACGCGATCACGGTTGTCCTCCAGGCTCCGGGGTCAGGACCGCGGCGTGCGTCATCGCCCACTGCCGCATGCTTGCCTTGGTCAGGGTGGCCCACAGACGTATCCCGGCGCCTTGCGGCAGCTGCACGTCTGGGTATCGCCCCGCACGGGCATGGCGGAGATACTCGTGCACCTCTCCGCTGAGGGTCACGCGAAGTTCGTAGGCCGGCTCGAACGTAATGGCGAGCTTGTCGGCTGCGCACAGGCGACTGGGTTGCAGTCCCAGATGCCGAGCGTAGTACCGCGAGTGCAGGAGTGCGAACTCTCCCCAGGGGCCGAGCGTCAGGGTGCCCCAGGGGGTGATGCGGGTCTGGCGAGAGGCTTTCGAGTCGCACAGCAAGGTCATGAGCCGGGCACCGAGCTCGACGTGGCGCTCACCCTGTGGGCCGTCAAGGTCCGAGGTCAGCGCGTACCCCACGTCGTGCAGGAGAAAGGCCAGGAGAAGGCGCGGGTCGCGCACGGGGCCATAGAGGTCCACCCAGGCGCGGTATACGGCGATGGGATGCAGGAAGAAGCAGTGAGCACCCATAAGGAGACTGCGCAGGCCGGACATGCGGTTGATCTTGCGTGCTGGTGGGGTGACCGAAGGGGACATACGCGCATGTGGCCCCGTGAGGGGCCAGCGCTGGAACATCAGGCCGCCTGCGGCAGAACCTGAGCCGGGACCGCCAAGCGCACGCGCAGGAGGAACGTCGTCGTGAACAGGGCGAGCAGGGCATCCGGCTCGAACGCCCGGGTCTTGCCGTCCTCACACTCCACGAGGATCGTCCGCGCCTCGGGGTCGGCCTTGCAAAAGACGTACGTGGACACGGGCCAGCCGTCCGGCCGGCAGAGCGTCACCCGCAGGGACTGGTCGGTGAGGTGTTCGAGGACATCACGGATACCGATGGTCTGCATGACGGGCGTCTCGGCGACGAGCTTCTGGGCGAGGGTGAGCAGGGCGTGCTCCATCGCGGCGATGCGGTTGGGGTGGCCGTGCAACTTGACGACGCGGCCGTGGGCGATCAGGCGGCTCAGGCGCTTCAGGCGCAGGAGGAACGTGGAGCCGGGCGCGGCCGCCTTGCGCAGCTGCTCGATGGCGAGGGTGCGGGTGGGGATGGTGGTCTGGCTGACCTGCACGGTGAAGGGCTTATTCATGCGTGTGACTTGGCCCCCACGCGACGCGTGGGGCCAGGCCTCAACTCAGGGTGAAGGTGAAGTGCTGCCGATGCCCGTGAACCTTGATGTGCGTATCGAGCAGGCTGCGCAGGTCCGTGCCAGGCCGGAGGAGGGTCGCTTCCATCTCGGCGAGCACCTGATACTCCTGGGCGCACCGGGTCTGAAGCGAGGCCTCCGTCTCTCCGGGCTGGAGTGCTTCAGGGAGGTGGGTCTGGAGACAGGCCAGCGTCGGGCTCAGCAGCGCCTGGTCCTGGGCGTAGGCATTCATGCCGTAGGGCACCGTGCCGTCCAGGGTGACGTCGACGAAGTGGAGCGTCGAGCCATAGACGGCGGTCAGGGCGGCATGGAGTGAGGTCCGCAGGCAGGGAGGATGAATCATACGCGCCTGTGGCCCAGGCGCCGGGCGTCTGGGCCAGGACTGATGTCGTGATTTTATCGGCCTGGACGCTTTCTTTCCGGTTGGGGATACGGTAGACTGGGCGTGTTCCGCGAGGGGAACGAGGTGCATGACAATCAGGACAGAGGGGCCATCCAAGAGTGCGAAACGCACCTGGGGTGGGACCCAGGTGCGTTTGATCCGAAAGGAGGTGATCCGTACGCGTAAACAACGTAAGGATACACCGAAGCGCACGCGAAAGCCAGTGAAATGGACCGATGTGGCCGTCCTCGTGACGGCGCTCGGCACCCTCTGCACTGGCCGCGCGGCCTTGCTCACCGCCCTGAAGTAACACCCTCTCGCTCCTGACCCAGACACGCCGGACCTCCCAAAGAACACCTGCCCGCCATCACTGGCGGGCAGTCTTCATTCAGCGTCAAGAACGAGAGCGTGGAAACACAGTCCAGTCCCACGATGCATCTCGTCTAAAAGCGCTCCGGGACATCATTTACGGTCTAATCGGGAAAGACCCCTGCAACGCAATAATGAAGTTGATCACCTGAAAGGGAGGCAGATTATTGTGCGCTTGACCCTCACCTGTACTCTCGATGGCAGCCGTCGCCATCGGACTGATCGACACTGCAGGTCCGTACGCTGCGCCCTCACTGCTCCGGGCCAGCACCTTTCCAGTAGGACTGTTGCTCTCCCCGATATCACTGGCCGCACGTACGAAGTGCAGGTGGGACGCCAGTTGCTGAGTATTCAGTGTCACCGAGGATTCACCACCCGGTCCCCCCAGAAAATAAGAGGAGCGGCCTGGTCCCTGTCCCTGCTGGATAGGCGTGCGTCCCCGTAGATCGGGCAGAGCAAACGTGGAGCGGCCATCTCCACCGTACGTTACGCCCAGCAGTGAGAACAGCGCCGTGTTCTGTTGGATACTCAGCAGCTGCCCGTAGCAAAGTGCCCAGTTTTGAGGTGCATAATTGCCTGAAAACATTCGAATCTCACCAAGAAAAGCGTCCATCGTCTTCTCCTCTCTATTTTTGTGTCATGACTGCTTCGTTTCTGAAGGCAAGTCAGGCTGGGGTCGGATAGATACCGTACAGCGAGATGATGAAATTCACGGGCAGATAGGGTGACCGGTTCTCGTGCGGCTGAGTTCCACCCGTCACACTCAATGCCGTAGAGAGCAGGGAAACGTTCGGGTCATCGTCCAGGTACAGTGACGTCGCCGTCGTCTGCGCCAACGTTCCACCCGCAGACTTCGCCGTCGTCGCTGGAGCGGCTGTGGCCTTCAAAGCGTGGGTATGGGCCGGCAATTGCCCCGAGTTCAGGGTCACATTTTCGCTCCCACCTGACTGTCCTAACGCCATGCTCGCACCCGCCAGCACACCTTGGTTGACCGGCCACCGGCCCCGGAGATCCGGGACGCCGAAAGTATTCAGACCGTCTCCTCCGTAGGTCGTGCCCAACAGGTTGTACAACGTCGCGTTGTCACTGATCGACAGGAGACTGCCATCGCACAGTTGCCAACCCTCTGGCGCGAAGTTCCCACCGAACATCCGAATTTCACCAATATAGGGATCACTCATTTCAGGACCTCTGAGGGAAGATGCCCACCAGGGCGATCATGTAGTTGATAACCAGGTAGGGCGGCATGTTCTCGTGCCCCTGGCCACTTCCCGCGAACGAGACGCTCTCAGGAGAAAGCGAAACATCAGTCCCCGCACCGTACACATTCCCGGCTGCTGGAGCTGCCAGGAGGTTGTTCGCCGGCCCAAGAGCGGTCGCAGCTCCAGTGCTGGCGGTCAGAACATGACTATGGGCAGGTATTTCCGGGGTCGTCAAGGCGTGGACCGCTTCTCCACCCGTTTGCCCTAGCGCGTAAGGTGCCGTCCCCATTCCCAGCGGTACACGCGTCTGAAGATTGGGGAGGGCAAACGTTGTGACCCCGTTGCCGCCGTAAGCCGTCCCCACGATGGAGAACAGCGCCTGATTCTGATTGATGGGCAGCAACTGTCCGGTACACAGCGCCCAACCCTTAGGCGGAAAGCCGAAACCAGCCAGACGAATTTCACCAAGAAAATTTTCCATAGATATTCCTCGCTTCAAGGCAGGCTCGGTTCTGTGCAGGTGCCGGCCACTGGGGTGAGCGTCGTCGAGTTACGGATGCGAGTCGTCGCGCCATTGTTTCGCGAGGCGATGGTATTCGTCGTTCCTGTCGCCCCAGTGCCACTCAGGCCCGTCAGGGTAAAGGTCGTCCCCCCACGCTGACGCACCACCACCGAGCTCTGCGGGCCGTTCACGCCTCCATTCTGGGCACTGATCGTGTTCCCGATCAGGTTGGCGCACAGACGATCCGTCTCGGTGATGTCGATGCCCACCGTGAGGGCGACGCCTTCGAGCGCTTCGCTCGCCGCCGCGTTGGGCGTCGAGATGCTGTTGTTCCTCACCGTCAGGTCCAAACTGGCCGTCCCCGTCGACGCTTCCGTGAGCTGCCCGGCGCGCAGCTCCATACCGTACGTGTTGAAGCTGCTCACCGTATTGCTNCACCGTCAGGTCCAAACTGGCCGTCCCCGTCGACGCTTCCGTGAGCTGCCCGGCGCGCAGCTCCATACCGTACGTGTTGAAGCTGCTCACCGTATTGCCTTCGAGAAGGAACTGACCCCGGCTGTTCCCGTTCGCCACGATGCTGAACCCGCTGCCCCCACCCGCGTACGTATTCCCGATCGCGATGGTGTTGTTCCGGAAGATGCCCTTGTCGACACTGGTTCCGGTCGCCGTCCGTTCAGCGGCGTAGACGATCCCACTGGTGCCTGACGTGTTGCTCACCGTATTGCGCTCGAACAGGAAGCTGTTAGTCCCGGTGCCCTTGGAGTCCAGCGAGACGGCCCGACCGGTGTTGTTCGTGAAGGCGCTGTCGCTCACCGTCAGGCCCACACGGCCCGTATCCGCCGCTGCCGTGCTGAACAGCAGCCCGTTCAGCGAGCCCTGGGCCTGAACACGGGCGAGGCCCAGGGTCAGGTCAGCACTGCCTGGGCGGATTCTGTAGCCCACACCGTTCCCCCCGGTCGCCTGGACGATGCCCCCAGTGCCGGCGCTGCCCGCGCCCAGAACCTTCAGGTTGCCGCCGACGCTCGTCAGATCCACACCTGCGCCAGCGGCCGCCGGATTGGTCGCGTCCAGACGGACGGCCGTCGCGTCGAGGGTTCCAGTCGTCAGGTTCAGAGCAGGACCCGCCGTCGCCGTCACATTGCCCAGGGTGGCGCTCAGCTTCCCGAAGTTCGTGCCGGCGATGCCGCCCGTGGTTCCGCTGATGTTCAGGCCCCGGACCGTNTGTGCTCTTCCGATCTCGAGGGTTCCAGTCGTCAGGTTCAGAGCAGGACCCGCCGTCGCCGTCACATTGCCCAGGGTGGCGCTCAGCTTCCCGAAGTTCGTGCCGGCGATGCCGCCCGTGGTTCCGCTGATGTTCAGGCCCCGGACCGTATTGTTGCTCGCCAGGGTCAAGCCCACGCCAGAAGCGTTCCCGATGCTGGCCGGCGCCGCGCCGGCCGGCAGTACGCCGACCTCCCCAACCTTCAGTTCGTTGCCTTCGCCGATCAGGGTCTGGTTGTCCTTCAGGACGATGCCCGCGTTCTGGCCGTTGGCCGTGCCGTTACCCCGGAAGACGTAGATGGTGTCCGCAGCGGCCGAGGCCGACTGCGCCGCCGCCAGAGTCTGGAAGGGAGTGGTCTGACGGCCGTCGCCCGCAGCATTCGCCGCGTTGTTCACGTACCAGACCCGCTGATTGATACTGACCGGCGCCGTCTGCGCGGGGCTGGTGCAGCCCGCGCC
>NZ_LMOM01000038.1 GCF_001424185.1 Deinococcus sp. Leaf326
CGCTGGAAACCAGAACGACTGGTGACCTTTCTGGAGGCGATCATCAGCCCTTTTTCAGCGTCAGGAGCAGTAAAAAATGAAGTTGTCATCTACTGAGGCGGGTCGAGAGCGGCTGGAGCGCGTGCCGAAGCTGGTCAAAGCCTTCCGGCAGGCGGTGTTGGGCGCGGCAGTTAGTGGGGAACTGACGCGTGAGTGGCGCGGGGGCGGGGATGCAGAGTGGGAGGAAAGCACTCTTGATACCTGTGGCAGCGTATCTGGAGGACTGACTAAAAACTCAACAAGGCAGGATCTTCCTATGCAGAAGCCCTATTTGAGGGTTGCCAACGTACAGGCAAATCAACTCTCATTAAATAGTATTACAGAAATAGGTATCACTGAAATGGAGTGGAATAAAACCCGTCTGTTACCTGGGGATTTGTTAATTGTAGAGGGGAATGGCAGCTTAGAGCATCTGGGTAGAGTGGCACTTTGGAGTGGTGAGCTAGATGAGTGCAGTCATCAAAATCATTTAATTCGTTGGCGACCTGAATCTGCCTTATCAAAGTACGTTTTATTTTATCTTTTATCTCCTGATGCTAGGAAAGCTATTGTTGAGTTAGCTAAGACCACAACTGGTCTACATACTCTTAGTGTATCTAAGGTTGCTTCAATCTGTATCAACCTCCCCCCCCTCCCTGAACAAGCTGAAATCGTCCGCCGCGTCGAAGTCCTCTTCGCGCTGGCCGACCGCCTCGAAGCCCGTTACCAGTCAGCCCTATCCTCCTTTAATCGCCTGACGCCTGCGCTGCTCGCCAAGGCATTCCGGGGCGAACTGGTGCCACAAGACCCGAACGACGAACCGGCCAGCGTGCTGCTCGAACGTATCCGGGCGCAGCGGGCCGTCGAGGGGAGCAAGCCGAAGCGGGGGCGCAGCGCCGCGCCGGGCAGTGCTGAGGAACCCAAGCGCCGGCGCCAGCCACCCAAAGTGCAGGCGGAGGCTGGAGAGCAAGCCCCCTTGGCAGAAGCGGCAGCTCAGGCCCCAGACCCTCAGCCTCCCCGTCGCCGTGGTCGTCCACCCAAGGTCCGACCGGAAGCGCTGGCCCAGGCACCAGCCGCCATTCCCGAGGCCAGCAGCTACGAGGACGCCGTGCGAAAGCTCGAAGCCCTCAAACTGGAGCGGGCCGGGGGCACACGGCAAGTCAGTCTCTTCGACGAGGAGCCACAACCGAGCTGAGCCCTGAAGGCAGCGCAAATCCCCTGACCAGCGACACGGTCAGGGGACTGTCTTTGGGACTTCAGATCAGCGGATCAGTTCTCTTTCTGCGAGAGCGCACTTCCCGCTGCCGTCTTGGACTTCTCCCCAGTATCGTCACTCTGAAGCGTCTCGGAGGCGGAGTGAGCCGCATCGTCGCCGGTGCTCCGGCCTTTGTTCACTTGCGACAGCGCACTCCCGGCTGCACTCTTGGAATCAGCTGATGTGCGGCCATCGGTCATCACGTCAGAGGCGGAAGAAGCTGCGTGGTCACTCGTCTTCTTGTCACTCATCGTTTGAGTCCTCCTAGTATTGGAATGCATCCTCAATCTACCCCTGCAGACTTCTCTACGCCAACAGCGGAAAATCTTCATCTATTCTTCTGTGGACATGCTTTCCTCTGCCGATGCTGCTCGGTCCTCGCCTATTCCGACGCCAGCATGATCGGCGAGGCCACCGCAGGCCTGGGGGCTGTCGTTGACAGTAAGGAATTCACTCGCATCGTTCGCACCTCCAGCCAGCAGCACGCTGAACTTGAAGCCGCCCTGTTGGCCGTGCGCAAAGCTCCAATCGAGCAGCCGCTCAAGCTGCACGTTGACTGCCTCAATGCCCTGCAGCCGCTCACCCAACCGAATCTACTCATTTCCGCCTTTCAGGTCATGGTCCGGCACATCATTACCGTGGCCCATCAGCGCCAGATTGCCCTGACCCTTCAGCACATCCGGGGGGACGACAATCCGGCGCATCCGGTCGCCCGCCGTGCCCGTCTGATGCCTCCGAATCAGCCGGTGTCCGATGAGCGTCTTTACTTGCGCGTACGTCAGCACGGGCCGCAAGTGACCGTCCTGGGACTGGGTGATCCCCTGGTCTTCCCTGATCACCCGGCGGGCTTTCAGCTGGCGCCTGCTCCTGGCTGTGCAGGATCTCGTCGTCGCGAGGCGAATCCATCTGACCCTGAAATAATCTTCTCTGGGATGCTAGGACCAGGGCAGTTCAGCCTCTCCCTAGAGATCAGCTATGTGGATACCTTAAAACCATATTTCCATAAATATTTCTGTTTTCTTGTTTTTCTGTTTTCCTGGATATAAGATGTTTTTATGCGTGTTTATGGGATCACCAATGTCAAGGGTGGAAGTGGGAAGACTCACGCTACGGTCCATCTCGCCTACCATGCAGCTCAACAGGGTCAGCGGGTCGCTGTCCTTGACCTCGATCCAACCCGGCAGTCGGTCAACTGGATCGAGATTGCGGGGTTGGGTCTTCCAGCGATGGCGCTGGATATCAAGCAGGACGATCTGGAGGCTTACATCACCCAGCTGAGGGGAGATGGGGACTTCGACGCCATCTTCATCGACACCCCAGCCAATGACCGCGACGCCACTCTGGAGACTCTCCTCGTGTCCGATGTCGCCCTTATTCCAGTTGGCGTCGGAACCAGTGATACAGGCATGCTCGGCACGACTGAGCGGCAGGTCAAGCGGGCGCTCCAGCTGCGGCCTGACCTCAAGCCCTTCATCCTGATTAACCGGGCAAAGTTTGCCCCGGCGCGCGAGCGGGAAACGGAGGCCGAATGTGCCAAGACGGGTATCCCTGTATTGCACAACCGCATTCCCCTGAGGGGCAACTACCAGGCCGCCGCCGGGAAGACCCCAGCCAGTGAACACTACGCCGACGTCTGGAACGAGGTGAATGCGTGAGCCTGCCCCCGCCACCCCGGAAGAAGTCGGAGGCCCCTGCGCCCTCCATGCTCGACAAGAACCGGGAAGTCGAAGACCAACAGGCCCGTGCCGAGGCCCTGGCGCTGCCTGCCCTGCCTGAAATCCCGATGGGCAAGGTCACGTTCAGTCCAGTGACCCAGGACTCGCTCGACCTCTTCGACGAGGCGTACCGCCAGCTGCGCAAACAGCGCCGCTCGCTCAAGCGGTACCAGCTCGCAGACGCTCTACTGGCCAGCCTGGAAGATCCAGAAGTGATGGCGGCCGTCGTCAAACGCCTGCGCTGAGAGAACAGGGGAGGGGTCCATGCGTCGTCGGAAGAGATACGCACAGGTTAGGTGCAACGTTACCGGGAAGTGGGTCGCCCTGCACCGTCAGCTGATGGCCGAATACCTCGGCCGCCCCCTGCTGCCCGGAGAGATTGTGCATCACCGCGACGGCGACAGCACCAACAATGATCCTTCAAACCTGATGGTGCTGCCCAGCCAGCGCTACCACGCCCACGTCGAATACCACCTGCGCTGTGAGCGGCGGGGGATGCCCGCCCTCTTCCCGGAGTACTTCCCCGGCGTCCGGGAGGTCTCTCTCGTCCGCGAGCCGCAGCGGGGCACCCTGTTCGAGCATGTCCTGCTGTCGGGTCCGTCCATCCGCCGTCAGTCGTAAAGCCGGTGAGTCTCTCTGACCGGCGATGGGCGCCGTGACAGCGTCGTCAGCCTCTCCGGTCTACCCTGTCAGCCAACATGATCGTCAAAGAGCACCATCCGGCCCGGTCCAGTGATCCCCTGCAGCGTGCAGGTGACGCCGCTGAAGCCCAGATGGCCCACTACCTCAAGCGGGCCTTTGGCGACGACTCTGGAATCCACGTCTTCCACAACCTGCGCTTCGAGCATGAAGGCGAGGTCGCGCAGATTGATCACCTTGTCCTGCACCGCGCGGGCATGATCATCGTCGAGAGCAAGAGCGTGACCAGCGCCGTGCGGATCAATGACCGTGACGAGTGGGCTCGGCAATGGAACGGCCGCTGGCAGGGTATGGCCTCGCCGGTGCTGCAGGCTCGGCGACAGGCCGAGCTCCTGCGCAGCTTCATGCAGGCCCACAAGGAAGGGTTGCGCAACAAGATCCTGCTGGGGCTCAAGCAGGGCGGCTTCAAGGCCTTCATGATCGACGTGGTCGTGGCGATCAGCGATCAGGGCCTGGTGGAATGTCGCGAGGGGCGCCCGGAGGTCCGCAAGGCGGATCAGGTGCCTGACCGGGTCCGAGAGCTGATGACAGAGCACAGCAAGCTCGCCCACCCGTTCAGCCGTGACAAACGTTCGGAGCAGTGGGGCTTCAACCTGGCATCCGAGGAGTTTGCCCGGATCAGTGCCTTTCTGCGGGCGAAGCACCAGGAGGTCAAACCGGTGCGCTGCGCTGGGGAAGAGGACCCAGCCTCATCCGTACTGCCAGCGCCGAAGGCTGTAGCCCCCACTCACTTTCCACCCTCACTGGCACCCAGCAGGGCCGTTTCCCCATCAGCGGTCAGAGTGCAGTGCGGCAAGTGCCAGGGTCAGGATGTGGAGATCAAGTTCGGGCACACGTACTACCTGAAGTGCCGGCAGTGCGACGGCAACACGCCGATCAAGCTGACGTGCCCGCGGTGTCAGGGACTTCAGCGCACCCGCAAGAGTGGCCGTCAGTTCTTCGCGGAATGTGCGCCCTGTCAGACCTCAAGCCTTTACTTCACCAATCCGACCTGAACGGTCAGGGGAGGCGAGAGGCCGCTGTGTGCTTGACCGTGCCTTGAGTCGACCACAGATGCGGCTCCTGACCTGAAGGCCAGCCGCTAAGCTGCGCCATCTGACTCCCTCAGGAGGCGAGATGGCCGTCAAGACTAAGACATCTGTACCCACCCCTACTCCTGCGCCGCGCATCCCAGCGCCGGCCAGTCCAGCTGCCCGGGCTTCGGGAACGCGGCCTTCTGCCTCAGCCGCCGCTTCCAGGCTTGCGGTGTCGCCCCAGGCAGTCAGCAACTCCCAGCAACGGCGAAACACGGCGCAGACGCCCACGCCAGTGCCCAGTGCACAAAAGCAGAAGACCCCCGTCACGTTGCCCCCCGGCCTGAATGCCAAAGAGAAAAAGGACGCAGGGCTGATCGGACGGGTTCTGGACACGGCCCCCAAGTTCGCTGAGTTTGTGGCAAACCAGGCGGCAGCGGGTCAGATCAGCGGCAAGCAGCTCAACGACTTGGCGTACATCGCCAAGCAGGGTCAGGTGCATGGCCGCACAGATCGGCAGGTCGTCACCAGTCTGGGCAAAGCGATGACTGGGATGCAGCCCTCGGTCCAGAAGGTGTTCTGGCAGGAGTTCGGCCGGGCTATGATGCAGGATACGGGTCACAACCTAAAAGAATTTGGCGTTGGGGTATACACCGCAGGCAAAGAGTCAGTATCCGGGGCGGCTAATGCGGCCAGGCACCCGGTAGCGACGGCCCGGGGGATGGGGACGGCCATTGCGAGCGGGGTCGTCGCGGGCAGGAAGGAAGTCCAGCTGGTCGGCCAGGCCATCGGCCTGGGGTCAGGGAATGCTCAGGCAGCCCACAATCAACTCAGGCAGCAAGCCAATGCAGCGGGGGATTACGTCACGGGTATAGCTGCCGATCCCCGCAAGATCGGGGCCGTCACGTTTAATGCCGCAGCCTCGGTCCTGCCACTTCCGGGGGCCCGCGCTGCGGGCACTCTGGCCGCGCGGGCGGGAGCAACGGGGGCAGGCAAAGCTGCCTTGGAATTGCTGAAGCCGACTCTCTTGAAAGTTGGCGAAACTGTGAGTTTGGGACGGGGACTGACGGGAAAGATTTCGTCCCTGATCACCGGTAAAGATGGAAAGCAGTATGCCTACGTCATGACAGCTGGCGGCCAGAGAAAAGTGTTGGCTAACAGTTTGTCTTCACCCTCAAGATTGCCCAGCAATCAGCAAACAGGGTATGCCTACTCAGTCAATAATTTGACCGATAGACAAAGTACGAGATATGGCGTTAACTACTTCAATACAAATCAACTTCGTAGGACGATGAGTAGGACAGAGACGGGCAGAAAAGTGGTTGGTGCAGCAGACAGTGGCGAGATCGACCTGACGTTCTCGATCCAAAGCTGGGAGCGTGGATTGGAAGGTAGGAGCTACGGCAACCGGGCAGTGGTCTACATACCTGAAACCCAGAACGGAACGAAGCTGACGATTATGGATAGGTCTTCTGGAGTTCCCACGGTAGATCGCCAGATCTCTGGGTATGACCACACGGCAGCTGTGGGTGTCCACGAAGGCCTTCACGCGATGGGAATCGCTGGCTCCAAAAGAGCGGAAGCTCTGGTCAGGCTTGCGGAGCTGGAGTTACACGGTGTCCCCATAGACCGGAAAGCGATACGCCAGGTTCTTTCGGAAATCAATGGTGCTAAAAATGAGAGAGGGGAGGGGGTCTATTCTGGCCTCCCCTGGCAACAGGGGTTGACCATTCCCGAGTTTCCGAATGCGCGTTTTTGAGGTGCAATGTGGAAAAATTTGAAGCAGGCGAGAAGACGGAATGCCGTCTCCAGTTGTGTCAGAGCGATTCGGGCTTGCGTTACTTTGTGCCTTTGGACGAGATCTCTTATGAGGAGCTAAAACTTCACCCAGATGCTTATTTTGTGACTCTTCCTGTGCCCTGTGATCTTGCTAGGAGAAAATTATTCTCTGCAATCTCTCAAAGATATCCACTAGATAATGGTCTAAAATTTTTTGTGGATGCACATAATCTTTGGCTGACTGAATCTGAGATTAGACAGCTAGATGATTTCGAAAAGGGAAATATATCAAAGGTAGAGTGGTCAACCCTCAAGTCTCCATCATTCGCGCCAAGATAAGATTAATAAATTTATATAGATTCTAAAATCTATGTAAAACCATCATTTAAACTTAGATGTAAATCCCCAAACAGGGCAATTCCAGTTGTTCCACACTGCGCAAGAAGTTCAAGATGATCCCTCTGGCTGTCAGCGAATCGGGGGCGTGATTAGTGGCTCGTGTGTCTCGTTGTCTCCTTCTGCATGCTGAGCGGACACCTCGCCGGACAGTTGCCCCGCCATGGTCTCCTGATCATGCTCCTTGAGCTTGAGGCGGCTGAGCTTGCCCCGCAGCACCTCCATGGTGTACTCCCCCTCCCCGAAGAGTGAGGCGTCCATGTTCTGTGGCAGTTCGATGACCACCGCGTGCCGCTCGGCGTCGTAGCGCAGCTCTACCTTACCCCGGGCATGGCGCTCCTTGAGGGCTTCGAGCTTCTTCGGATTGCTGTTCAGGAACCCGCCCCGCCGCTTCCCACTGTCACGCAGGGTGACGACCTGCCCGGCTCGGGGCAACTCAACGTCGTACTTAGTATCCAGGTACCCCGCAAGGTTGTGCCGTGGGGCAACCTCCCCGTGGGTCAGCAGCACCTTCCCCGGGCTGTAGCGGGCGATCATGCCCAGTAGGCCGCCTCGGTCGGCATGAGAAGCGCTCGACCCGGGCGTAGGCGGGGACCGGCTCACGGCCTCCCCGGCCGTCCGGGAGCAGCACGTCCCCACCCTGCTGCAACTCCAGCCGCCGCCGCCCGTGCGACTCGGCGTCCTGCGGATCCAACAGCATTTGACACCTGGGATAACTTGAATTTCGCTTGCTCACAGGAAGGCCAGGAAGGGGCTTACAGATTGTTTTGAGGGGTAATGACTCCCTTATTTGGTGGTAAAGCTTCGATGGGGTGACTTCCACTCTCTTATTTGCCATAACGGGCATTTGTACAGGTAAGCGTGGTCTGATGACCATATAGCATCAGTACTTACCTAACCCGTCGTCGCCTGTTCCAGCTTCTCTACTTTGATGCAGGGCAAAATGGTCTCAGCTTCAAACCTCAACAGGCCACTGTTCTGCCATACGCTCGCAGTAAGGGCTTGGAGCTGGCAGTTGAAATCACCGAAATCGAGACCGGCGTTTGCAGATCCCGGCGCCCCCAACACGCAGTTGCCCTTGAGTCGGAAACCTTGATGTGGGCCGCAGGGATTTAGCAGCATCAAGTAACACGCGATCCAAGGTATGCGCACCGTAGACGCCTATGAGGAAGCGCTCCAAAATTAGAGTCTGACCTTGCCGGCTATCGCTGCCAATCAGGAGCAACACGGTTTCCAGGCCCGCCAGCGCACTCCTTAGCAGGCCGTGCAGGTCAAGCAAATTCTCGAATGATCTGTCCAACTATTTAATGACAGACTTCAGGCGCAGATCTAGATCTGCGCCTGAAGTCTGTCATTAAAAGGTAACTTGATCTTTGGTTGGCTCGACGATAATTTGATAGTCTATATAATAATCCCACTTGGATACATTGAAAAAGCTACCCTTTTTCTCCATATGCATCTGGTATGTTCTATTGATTTCATCGTTAGTTGAAATATACTCGAACCCCTGATTACCCAGAACGTCGTCTTTGTCTGCTTTCATGGATGCATCCAAAACTTGGAATCCAGCGTTGAGTGCTCCTTTAAGGAGCTCTGCCCCTTTGATACCAGAGCTACCCAGCGTGTTTGCTGCTGTGGTTACCGCCTGTTGGAAATTAGGCCCCACAGTTCCCCAATCTTTGGCGGCATCCTCATCGTAGGCTTGTAAGTTACCAATGACATTAGTGCCCTTTGGTACGACTTCGTTGAAGACAACCATATTCAGGCTGATTCCCTGATCATCGTTGATGTCAACTGGAGGGGACATCATGATGGGGGCCGCCTTGCTTCGGTTGGATGGCGTGGTTGCTAGTAGTGAGCCAGCAAAATAAAATTCGTCCGCACCCATCACGTCTTCAGTATCTGAAGTATAAACGCTTTTCATAATGACACGCACGCGGGCGTTGTACCCATCAGGAATGGTGAGGTAGCTTACAGGAGGTGGGTAGGATCCTCCGCCTCCGCCTCCGCCCCCGTTATCATCAATAGGTTGGAGCAGTTGAGTACGCAAAGTAGAGGTGGAAGCTGAAGTTTGTGCACCTACTTCAGGAACGGCTTGTCCACATGATGCGAGTGTCATTACAGCTGCAGATAGGAATGCACTCTGATATATGAATTTCTTCACTTGTAATACCTCTTTTGAGAGAAAAGAACGTGGCTGACGATTCGGCGTGCTCCCGATAACCCCCTAGGCCAACTTTTTGTTGTCTTGAACTGGTAGGAAATATAGGAAAAAGGTTAGAAAATCGCAGGTGCCGAAAGTCAAGTTGAGGACGTGACTTTCGGCACCTGTTTTGGGGGGTTTGATCCGCTACTCTATCGGGACGTGCGCACACATACGGGGACCCTATTGCGCTGGGGAGGGTTATTCTGTTGGTTAACCGAGTTCCTGTACATCAGTCTTGATGTGACGGATCGGCAACAGGCGCTCCGTCATCTCACACCACTTCAATTCAGTCTATGGATCTCTCTATATCTGCTTTTTGGCGGCGCCTACTGGTGGGTGACGAGGGGGACGGCTTCCTGGATAGCTACAGGGGGTGCGCCACTTCGGCAAAAACGGTTATGGGGCTGTGGTGTAATGACCGTGAGCGCTTTGGGAATCAACGCCGTATTTTCCTCCAGTGCTGACCTGGGCGTCTTGCTAATCCTTATTGCGGCACTTCTTCCTGGTCTATTACCTTGGCGCTCAACCTTGGTCTGGATTGTTCTTCAAAGCGCAGGTCTAGCTATAGTTCTGCAGTTTCAGATGCTGCTGGGAAGTGCTCTCTATGCGGGCGTCTTCATGGGTGGAGTCCAGATGTTAACAGCCTTGCTCATCCAGATGCTTGGGAATGAGCGTCGGGCTCGCAAGGCTCTAGCCGAGCTGAATGTCAATTTTCGATTTACCCACGCAATGTTGGAACAGGCCACCCGTGAGGCAGAACGCAGCCGTATTTCGCGGGAGCTTCATGACTCACTAGGACATCACCTGACGGTGCTGAGTATGGAACTGGAGCTGGCTTCCCACCTCTCTGGTCCAACGGTACAAGTCTCTATTGAGCGGGCACGAGTCCTCAACCGACTTCTCCTTGCCGATGTTCGGGAAAGTGTCAATGACTTGCGAGGTGAAGCTGAGGATTGGACAACTCTGATCCGGGAGGTCACACGCGGCATTCCTGGTCTTCAGGTGCATTTGGATATTCCCCCAAGCTGTATAACACCTCCGCCTTGCCAAGCTGCGACCCTCTTCCGATTGACTCAAGAGGCTGTGACCAACACTATTAAGCATGCCCAAGCCAGAAACCTTTGGCTCTCTGTGCGCTGTGATGGTTTTGAACTGGTCATTCAGATTGTAGATGACGGACATGTGCAGTGGCCACTCACTCCAGGTAACGGACTGGCCGGAATGCAGGAGCGAATGGAGGTATTGAACGGCTCTCTGATGTTGATGCCTGCACCTCAAGGAGGCCTGCAAGTGGAAGCCCATTTCCCATTAACGGGGATGTCATGATTCGAGTATGTTTAGTAGATGATCAGACTCTCGTACGTTTGGGGCTGCGTCGATTGCTGGAACTCGCCCCTGACATAGAAGTTGTGGCAGAGGCCGGAGACGGGGAAGAGGCTGTCGTCGTCGTCTGTAGTAGCTCTCCAGACGTTCTCTTGCTGGATGTCCGCATGCCACGGCTCGATGGCTTAGGTGTTTTAGAGACTCTCAACCTCAAGGGTAGACTACCACCAACACTAATGCTGACCACGTTTAATGACGATGAAGCGTTACTGCGTAGTCGGAAAGCTGGCGCCCGAGGCTTTCTCCTGAAAGACGCCTCGCTCGATACCTTACTCGAGAGTATCCGGACTGTGGCCAGAGGTGAAACCTTTTCGAGACCTGTGCTCAGTGAGCATGTAGTGGCCCATCTCCGGCAATCGCGGGACACTCTACTTGAGGCAGATCTGTCTCCAGAGTTATCACCAAGGGAATTAGAGTTGTTGCGATTGATGGCCGGTGGTTACTCTAATCGAGAATTAGCCGAGTTGGTTGATCTAAAGGAAGGAACAGTTAAGAATCTAGTTTCCAGCATTCTGTTTAAGCTTCAAGCTCGCGATCGAACCCGCGCTGTTCTTCGCGCTCTTGAGTTGGGAATACTATGAGGGATTGAATTGTAATGATTTATATTGGGTTTAAATGCTGTGGCTCTATGGGAGGTTGAAACTTTGCTAACAGAGGTGAGTATTTTCTAACTGATACATATCTGAGGGCATCTTTGTCTGATCAAGCCTTATCAGGGATCTCATCCAAGAACTCCCAATGCCTCCGTCCGGGCCCAGCGGGCTTGATCCCGCCCCGCCCCCTTAGCGGCATAGAGTCGTTGATCAGCCAGCGCAATCAGCTCATGAACTGTGGAGGCTTCCGTTAGCATGGCCCCTCCAGCACTCAGGGTCAGATCGACGTCTTCAATTCGTGTCTGACGCACCTGGGTTAATACGGCCTCCACCACTGCCTGGGCTTGGGAGAATGACACGCCGTACAGCACTGCCAGGAACTCTTCACCTCCCCAGCGGCAGAGCATCGTGCCGGCGGGGAACTGCTGGCTCAACAGGGTCGCCACCTGTGTCAGGGTGTCATCCCCCCGAGCGTGACCAAAGGTATCGTTGATGCGTTTGAAGTGGTCGATATCCAGAAGAACCACCGCGACGTTCTGCCGCACCGGCTGATGGGCAAGCATCCCCTCAAGTTGATCCAGAGGGACGCGGCGGTTGTACAGTCCTGTGAGTGGATCGCGAATCGCCAGGTCCTGGAACCGCGCCCGATCGTTCTGCGTCTGAATGAGGTGATGGGTATAGCGGCTCATATACCCAATGAGCAACATCAACATGATCCCGACGACCAACGAGGGGGGATCGGCATAGGGGAGCCACAGGCCGGCGCCCAGGGCAGGGAGATATGCGGCGAGCACCCAGTACAGTGCAGATCGAAAGGGAAACCAAGTGAAGGCAAGGATCGCCACGAAGCCGCAACTGGACAGCATGCTTCCAGGAATGTTCT
This sequence comes from Deinococcus sp. Leaf326, assembly GCF_001424185.1. NCBI lineage: Bacteria > Thermotogati > Deinococcota > Deinococci > Deinococcales > Deinococcaceae > Deinococcus > Deinococcus sp. Leaf326. The sequence goes on from NZ_LMOM01000038.1 coordinate 11,941, forward strand.
GGTGCGACAGCGTCAGGACGGGAACACTGACCCAGACCAATGCGGTGATCAACCCCAGGACCAGAGGGTAGAGCAGCGTGAGCCTCAGCCCCTGCCAGGCGAGGACTGAAAGCAGCAGTTGCAACACGGCCGTGCCCAGGGCCAATCGCCCCCGGATCGTCTCACCAATAGGAAAGGCGGCGAAGGCAAAAATGCCGTAACACACGGCAAAAGCGAAGGTGATTAAAGCGGCATTCCGCTGTTCCCAGGACAGGGGCAGCTTGACACTTCGGGGAAACGAACCCATCTGATTCAAAGTTAAACCAAATGGACCATCGGTCTCTGAAGCGAGCCCTCACGCTTGCGTGTCCTCACTCGATGTGGTGGATGGCTGCGCGCGAACCCGTACCCATCAACCAGAAGGTTCGCCCAGATAAGGGTGATGGTCGAAGGGACCTATGCCGCGTCGAGTCAGAGGTGCCCACTAGAAATCTTCGACCTCTGCGGCGACGTCGTTGCGTCTCACGGCGACGTAGCGGCGGGTGGTGTCGACCGACGCATGACCGAGGAAGAGACTGACTCGGGTGAAGTCGCCCGTCGCTTCGTAGAGCATCGTGCCCGATGTTTTGCGCGCGGCGTGGAAGCCCCGGAAGCGACCAGGGAGACCCGCACGCTCGAAGGCGCGGCGCAGTTGGCGGGCGGCCGTGTTGT
>NZ_LMOM01000039.1 GCF_001424185.1 Deinococcus sp. Leaf326
CGATCTCGTCGAGTATCACCGGGTTGAGGGTGCCGAGCATCTGCGGCCCTGGAATATTGATCCAGAACACTACCAGAACATGTTGAAACGCTTCGTGCAGCGTGTTCTGCCAGACGTGCGGGAAACCTGACGGAAAGCGGCCGGAGGGTAGCCGTCACCTCGGACATTCACTGAATTTCTCTTGCCGTTGGGGTAAACCTCTATGCTGCCGGAGTCCTGCCACCCAGGAACTCGCGCTTCAGGGCGCGGGCAATCCACGGGGCGGAGTCACGCGCTTCCCTTAGCCCCACTGCCCCACGCCCCCTGTAAGGCAGCCGGCTAGGCCAGCAGCGTTTTGGGAAGAGAAAACCCGAACGTGGCGCCCTCTCCCGGCGAGCCCTCTGCCCAGACCTGACCTCCATGCCGCGTCACGATGCGCTTCACGGTCGCCAGGCCAATCCCGGTCCCGGCAAATTCTTGCTGGGTGTGCAGGCGTTGAAAGGCACTGAAGAGTTTCCCTGCGTACATGGGATTGAAGCCGACGCCCCTGTCCCTGACGTAGATGGCCCAGTCCGTCTCCCGCTCTTCCGCCCAGACCTCCACTTGGACCTCTGCCGCGTTCTGGCTGTACTTCAGGGCATTGTCCAGCAGATGCCTGAAGATCTGCTGAAGCGTCGTCACGTCGCCCTCGACAGTTGGTAACGGGCCGATGGCCCAGGTCACGGGCCGGTCCGGGAACATCAGGGTCACGTCGTTCTGCGCCTGGTCGACCAGCCGTTGCAGGGGCACCACCTGAAGATTCAGTACCGCCCGGCCGGCCCTGGACAGGGTCAACATGGCGTCCAGAAGGGCGTTCATGCGCTCGGCGGCCTCCACGACCACGCCGAGGTGGCGCTCGGCCCGCGCCGGGTTCCCCTGGGCCAGTTCCTTCCCTGCCAACATGGCGAACCCCTCGACGTGCCGGACGGGTGTCCGCAGATCGTGCGAGACGCTGTACGTGAACGCCTCGAGTTCCTGGTTGGCTGCCTGCAACTCCGCGTTCGACCGGATCAGTTCCGTACGGCGTTCCACTCGCTCGATCACGACCCCGAGGTAGTGCACGGCCGTCAGCAGCACCGCCTGATCCGACGCGGTCCACAGCCGTGATTCGAACAGCGGCACGTTGAACAGTCCCCGGACCTGCCCCCCGATGATCAGGGGGAGGGTGGCGTGGGCCGCCACGCCCTGGGCCACTACGCGGTCCACATCTGCACCCGGGTCGTAGACGTCGACGAAGGCCGCCTCGCCCGTCTGTGCGACCTGGTCGAAGCTGGGCGTCTGGCCCAGGGGAAACCCCGTGTCCATGTGGGCCTGTAATGTGGCCGATCTGGATTCTCCAGTCTGAACGCGCAGCCGCCACCGGCCACCCTGGGATTCGTAATAGGCTGCGAAGCCCGGCGGAAGGAGCCTCAGCATGAGGGCCTGGGCCCGCCTGATCAGGGTCAGGGGATTGGGCGTGTCGCTCTGCTCCTCCGTAAGCTGCACCAGGGTATCGAGTTCCCGAGTGCGCCGGTCCAGAGCGTCCCGCTGCCGGGTCAACTCCTGAGCCTGGACCGCGCGCTCCAGAGCCAGACCGAGTCCACGCGCTACCGCACGCACGACCGCCTGATCCCGGGGAGTCCACTGTCTGGCCGTCCGTTTGCCCACCGTGAAGACCGCGCGGACCTCGCCGCCCAGCACGAGGGGGACAAATCCGGCTGCGCCGTATACAGCGGTTTCGGCCGGAGCGCCGTTTTCGGCCTCCCAGTCCTCCATGAAGACCGCCTCCCCGGTGCGCACGGCCTCGGCAAATTCGGGAGCGTCCAGAGGCACCCCCGCCTGGATCTGCGCCACGATCTCCGAACCGACCTCTTCGGACCAGACGGCGCCCCTCCAGATGGCAGCGGCGGCGTCAAGCTCGTAGTACGCCACGCTGACCTCCCTAAGCTGGGCCTGCACGGCCGTCACCGCCTGTTGGGCCAGACGATGCAGGTCGGTGTCGGTGCCCACGGCCTCGGTGAAGCTGACGAAGGCGTCCAGAGCCGTCGCCCGCTCCTCGAGGGCCTGCGTCTGCTGGCGGACCTGCTTTTCCAGGGTGCGCGCATACTCTTCGAGCTGCGCCTGCGCGGCCTGCCGGGCGTCTTCGGCCGCCTTGCGGGCGGTGACGTCACTTGAGATAGACAGCAGGTGGGTAAGCCGGCCTTGGTCGTCGAAGAGTGGCGACACGGTGACCTTCCACCACTTGGGGGTCCCCTTGAAGGTCCGGGCCGCGCCCTCGAACGTCCTGGTCTCTCCAGCGCGGGCAGCGTCGAGCGCCGCCTCGAGCCGTGCGCGGTCGTCGCCTTCCCAGAACGATGTCAGGACGGTGTTCCGGCATTGCCCGAAATCGGCAATCTCCATGACCTCCTGCCCACCAAGATTCATGGTGAGGAGCCGCGCGTCCAGATCGAGCACCTTGATACAGTCGCCACTCGCATCGATGACGGCCTGAAGTTGCCTCGGTGTCAGGGGAGAATCGGAAGACGTCATCTGCCGTCCGGGGAAAGAAGCCAGAGAAACCAGAACATCGGACACAGGATAGGGGAGGAGTCTACCGTGAATAGTACGCAGTGGAGGGGGGAGTGCGGTGCTCTTCCCCCGGAAGCCGTGCCATTGACGGACACAGGCCTCCCATTGCCGGGCGGTAAGGGCCCCTGCAGTGCTTGGCCGCCGGCTCGCCCGGTCCGCGACCTGACTGTCCGCTCATCAAAGTCACAGCGCCGGCCCAGTCACAGGACCAGCGCACCCAGCCCAGCAGCTAAGGCCACCACCACCCACACCGGCCACTTCAGCACTTCTAGCAGGGCGAAGGCCCCCAACACGAACGCGAAGTCTGCTGCCGAATGGACACCCGCCGTGAAGACGGGAGAGTACAGGGCCGCCAGCAATAATCCCACCACGCCCGCGTTCACCCCCCGCAAGACCGACTGCGCCGCCGGTTGGGCCCGCAGTGCACCCCAGAACGGCAACGCCCCCGCCACCAGCAGAAACGACGGCAGAAAGACCGCGCCCAGCGCCAGACCGGCCGCCAGCAGGGCCGGGAGACCTACGGCACTCACCGCGCCCAGATACGCGCTGAAGGTGAACAGCGGTCCCGGCACCGCTTGCGTCGCCCCGTAGCCTGCCATGAAGGCATCTGGCGCCACCCAGCCGGTCGGCACGACCTCCGCTTCCAGCAGGGGCAGCACCACATGGCCTCCCCCGAATACCAGCGAGCCTGCCCGGTAGAAACTGTCCACGAGTGCCAACGCCGGACTGCCTATTACGTCTCTCAGTACCGGCAGAAGCACGAGCAGCAACGCGAACAGGCTCAGAAGCCCCGCCCCCAGACGCCGGGACAGCATGACTGGCAGGACGGCTCCGGGCGCCGCGTCTGCCCCGCGCAGCCAGCGCCAACCGATCAGGCCTGCCGAGAGCATGATGCCCACCTGCGCCGCCGCGTTCGGCAGCAGAAGGGCGGCGATGGCCGCGCCCAATGCAATCAGAACACGGGGCCGGTCTGGCGTCAGGGTCCGCGCCATGCCCGACACTGCCTGCGCGACGATGGCTACCGCGATGATCTTCAGGCCGCGCAGCCAGCCCGCGTCTCCTATATCGGCGGCTGTGCCCACCCCGAATGCGAACGCGACGAGCAGGGCTGCACTGGGCAGGGTGAATCCAGCCCAGGCGGCCAGTGCGCCCCATAGGCCCGCCCGGCTGATGCCGAGGGCCATGCCCACCTGTGAGGACGCGGGGCCAGGAAGGAACTGGCACAGGGCGACGAGGTCGGCGTAGGTGGCCTCGTCCAACCAGCGGCGACGGTCGACGAATTCCGTCCGGAAGTACCCGAGATGAGCCACGGGCCCACCGAAACTGGTCAGGCCAAGCCGGAGAAAGATCAGAAAGACGTCAAGCAGGCGGGACATGGGGTCATGGTAGGAGGAGTTGCGAGCACATGAACCGGGAACTAGGTAGGAGCCAGGGACAGGGATGTGGAGAAGAATCACCGTTGGAGGGGCTTCCCAATCCGGGGTGTCGTGAGCTGGAAGTTGACGGAGTTACTGGAGACCGGGGCCCAACCGCCAGTCGGCAGTTCACTGACCTGACCTATCCGTTGGCCTCTCACTGACTGAGTCCCGAGATCCCTCCTACAGGGACAGACCCCAACGCTCAAGCAGGTGCTCCCGCAGCCATTTTCCCTTGCTTCGCTCACCGCATAAGGCCCGGGCCTCGGTCTCGGCAAGTTGTCCTTGACTGACCTGTTGCTGGACCGTCATCTGGTGCGCCATCCAGGCAGCTTCGGCTCTGGCAACGATCTCCTTGAGGTCGGGCAGCACCTGGACCTGCCGCGTGCAGGCCGCGACCGGTAGCCTTCTATTGCCACCGACATGAAGCAGGCGCCGTACTCCCGTGGTGGACCGGGCAAAGCTCATAGGATGCCTCTGCCCCCGGGGCGCTGCCCGGCGAACTGTCCTGTTCGCCCATACGGCGAGAAGCGTGCGCAGCTCGTCCAGAGCAGGGCTGATCTCTGGGCTACAGCCCAGACGACCAGCGTCTCCTTATCGCATGAGGTGGGGGGATTAAACCGGCTCTTCATCCGGACAGGAATATCAGGCCAGGGCTTACACCCCTCTTTACCCCCACTGCCGGTATCGTTCCCCCCCACATACCTTCAGATGCTCTGCCAGCCGGGCAGACCCCGCACGGCATATTCGGCGTGCGCTGGGTCGTGATGGCCGAAGAGGGCGTCCAAGCATTTGCGTGGGCGCTACGTGATTCGGCTGTAATGAACATATGACAGGCCCGGCTGGTGCAGGTGAGCCACAGCCTCATGATCTGAGGAAGACGTCGAAAAACCTGGCCCTGGGGTTGATGAACCGGCGCGGCGTGTCTGCGAACAGTTGCGCGTAGGCCGCCAGCGCATGGGTAGGCGAGGCGGCGAGCACGGTCAGCGCGAGATGGTCGCCTACCTGTTCCAGAGCGAGCTGGGCGCCCGGGCCTTCGCGCAAGTCCAACAGCGAATGTACTACAGGCGTCTTCAGGCCTGACCAGACCGGAGATGGTGGTGAAGGTAGTGTCCACGTGCCGCCCTGGAGAGCAGTGGGGGCGCTCTGTTTGTACCTGTTGAGTAGCCGGATCAGTGCCCTGGACGACGAATTCGGGGGTGGTTCTGCTGGTGATGCTGAATTCTGGTCGGTGCACACATGGCTTGTGGAGTGCTTTAGTGTTGGGTGCACAAGCGTTGGGCGAGTGCTACGTCACTCCCAGAACCGTTGCTGCGGGGCTGTTTTCGCAGAGGTGGCGGTGGCTGGACAGGGGACGACGTTCGACCTGTGCAATCTGATGGCGATAGTCTTAGGGGTTGGGGCCGGCGTGCTTATCGCTGAAGCCGTTGAACCCGCGTTTCTCGACGCTTGTGGCCTGTGGCCTGACCAGAACACACCTTCATGACTCGCCAGGGCAACCCCTTGCTCAAGCAGGTGAGAGATCGCCATTCCCCCTAGATGGGGGTGGAAGGGAGATCTCCTCCCCAGGTCCCACCAAAAAGAAGATTACCAGGATGGCGTCTCGGCCGCTATTTCGCTGAATGTCAGCCGAGTTCATCATTCCCCCAGGGTCAGATTCTGTCAGAGCGCTCTGGGTAAGCTCAATTCAGTCACATTACATCCTCACCTTTGGTGACTAAGCCACGACGTCTCGTCGGGGGCCGTTGCTGTTTTGCCGCGCTGGGAGGCCGAAAAAGAACAGTGCTCACATCCTTCGCCGTTAACGCTCAATTAACGGACCCCTGGATAGGGTGTTCTACAGAGACAGGAAGCGGGGAAACATTTCCCGAACATTCCTGTTCGAGGAGATGTCATGAAGAAAATCGCTTCTGCTGTTCTCGCCGCTGCCCTGTGCTCCACCGCCTTCGCTGCCGGCACCGCTTCCACCCCTATTACGGTCAATGCCACCGTTCTGTCCTCCTGCACCTTCGATACGGGTGCCACCACAGCTGCCAGCTTTACCTATGACGCCATCGCCGGCACCAGCGGCGCCGTGAACGGCGCCGCGACCCTGTACTGCAACGCCGGCACCACGATCACCACCACCACCGCCACCTCGGGGGCTCTGACGCTCAAGAGCGTGAGCAAGACCGGCACCCTCAACGCGACCTACGCCCTGACCCAGGTGGCCGCCACTGGGGCAGGCGCGGGCAGCTACGCCGGCGCCGACAAGCACACCTACACCCTCGCCGCCACCGCGGCCAGTGGCCAGTGGGCCGCGCCTACCGCGGCCGACTACACCACGACGCTCGACGTCAACGTCACGTTCTAAGCCCAGCGCCCTCTCAGGGGCCTGGGCATGCCCAGGCCCCTGTTCGGCTTCGATTCTCTGACCTGACGAAGGAGTCCCCATGCGCCGCACTCTGTTTCTCTCTCTGCTTGCGCCCACCCTGCTCGGCAGCGCCCTGGCCGCCAGCCCCGCCGTCACCTCCGTGACCGTCAACGCGACGGTCGACGACATCTGTGAGATCACCAGCCCCACAAGCATCGACTTCGCCTACCAGGCGGCCAACCCGGAAGCGGCCGAAGGTACGGCGCTGGTGCAGCTGCGTTGTAACCAGGACACCGAACCCTTCCAGAGCTTCTGGGACGACACTCAGTGGAATGCCGACGGCAGTGTGGATCTAAAGAGTGGCGGCAAGGTGCTGAACCTCATGCTGACCACAGACGACAACCCGACGCCGACGACCGGGAGCGCAGGAACGGGGAGCTACTACACCTACGGTGTGAAAGCGACGGCGAAGGCTGGACAGTGGGGCGCCTCCAACGGCACCTACACGGCGGTCGTTGACTACTACCTCAAGTGGTGATCCCTTCTCTGCCTTGCCAGGAGTTCTGACATGAAAATTACTGCGCCTCTGCTGCTGCTTCCCCTTCTGCTCGCTGCCTGTGGGACCCAAAGTGCCACACCGACAGCGGATGCATCAACCTACTCCGCGGTCATGGGAAACAGTGCAAAACCGAGTGGGCCGACCTATGTTCAGGCCTTTGAGGCCGCCTTTGAACGAGAATTGGTCGCTCAGGGCCTGTCTGGAGTCCTCAGCGCTCAGGCAACGACGCCGAAATCTGCGCTAACGGTCCTGAAGGTGAGTGACACGACGGCGCGCGCGTACATGAAGACGACGTACCCGGCGGCGACCGGCTGCGCGCTCGACTGGGGCGACGGTACGGCGACGACCACGATCACGACGCCCAGCGTGGTGGCGACCGACAAAGCCGACCACACCTACACGAAGAGCGGCACGTACACCGTCAAGCTCACCTGTGGCGCCGACATCAAAACCAGCACCTTCGCAGCAGTCGTACCAATTCAAAATCTAGGATTATTTGAAACTTATTCCAATCGCGATTGGAGTCGTGATAATGACTACTATGATTACAGTTACGCAGGAGCAGTTTATGATAAAGGTTTTTCGTTTATATCGAATAGTAACTACTTTATGAGACAAAGAGGCATTAGTAATTCCCCTATTAGTTTGCTTCTCTTGACATATGGACTTGATAATCAGAATAGCTATTTCAAGCCCACCAACGGTTCACTTTTCAATCTTAACACTATCACTGCTAGCGGTTACTATTCTTCTGCAATTATAACTGGCTATGACATAAGCGGTCAGGTCGTTGGTTCGGTTCGATTTGATAACATTGCCACCAGAGGTGCCCCATTGCTCACGCAAACGCTCAACTGGAAGAAATTAAGTGTAGTTAAAGTAACAAGTGAAGGATTCGCCTACCTAAATCTTGATGACATTTCCGCCACAATTATCGACAATTAGTGATATGAATATGCACCGTAGTCTAAAGTTTTCTGCTAGCTTATTAATTATTTCAAGCCTCTCAATCTCAATGGCACAAACGGCGGCTACTGTGCCTCTGAACGCCACGACCCAGTCGGCCTGCCAGTTCGATACGGCCAACGCCAACGCCACCATTGACCTCCCCGACTACGAGGCCGCCCTCGCCGCCACCTANCTGAACGCCACGACCCAGTCGGCCTGCCAGTTCGATACGGCCAACGCCAACGCCACCATTGACCTCCCCGACTACGAGGCCGCCCTCGCCGCCACCTATGCCTCCGAGCAGGCTCAGGTTTCCGTCAGCGTCTACTGCAACAAGGGYACYCCCATCAGTGCCCGCAAGCTGGCCGGGAACGTCGCCGCCAACTCGGCGGYCACGGCCATCACCCTCCCGCTRACCCTGGAGGGCGTGGCCGGCAGCCCGACTTTCGAGGCCCGTCTGTGGTATACCGCTGGGCCCAGCAATGCGGTGACGAGTGGGGTATTCAAGGGGGCGCAGCGCTACGTCACGGTCATTCGTGCCGGCTGGCCCACTGCCCCGCAGTACCGCGCCCCCACCGGTTTCTACACCGGCASCGTGGACTTCACGGTAGAGTTCTGACTACCATGCCCACTTCCCCTGCGTTTCCCAGGCGTGTGGCCCTGTGCCGCACGCTCCTGGTCTTGTCGCTGTCCGGCTCGGCCCAGGCGGCCTGCACCTTCGGGGCTCCGGTGGTCAGTGCTCTGGGCAGTTACGCCTACGCCCAGGACTGGACACAGACCGTCCAGCTTCCTGTGCAGTGCGACGCGGGCAGTGAGGTGGGCGCYATTCGCCTGAGCAGTCCCGGCGGTGTCCTCGAGGCCGGAACCGGCCGGTATCAGGGTCAGTTGCAGCGCGGCGCCGATACCCTGCGGTACGTTATTCCCGGTGCGGGGCAGTTGCGCGTCGTGGGCACGCAGCTGACCCTGCCGGTGACGGTGCCGGCTGGGCAGTGGGGCGCGCCGACCGGGACCTATGCCGGCACCCTGAGCATCGAGATCGAGTTTTAAGAGTCCCGTCAGACTTTGGCGGGCACACTCCGCCCCATCCCCCACCTGCCGCTGGCGATTGTTTTTGGCGGCCGTCCACAACATCAGACTTCTTTTTCTGCCGTCTTCCCGCCCTGTCCAGAGGTTGTTCATGTCCATGCGTTCCCGTGCATTCCTGCTCGCGGCCCTCCTGGGCAGCGCCGGTTCGGTTCAGGCCGCCCGTTTTGTCCTCAGTCCGGTCCTGCTTTCCCTCGATCCGGCTCAGGCCCTCACTACCTCCACCACCGTCACGAATACAGAYACCACGCCCGCCGAGTTCACGGCCGAGGTCCTCGCCTGGACGCAGCAGGGGGGGCAGGACRTGCTCGTGCCGACCCGGGACGCCCTCGTCAGCCCCGCACGCTTCACCGTCGCCCCCGGCCGCAGCCAGGTTGTGCGGGTCGCCCTGCGCCGCGCGCCGGCGGGTGCCTCGGCCACCTACCGCCTGGTGCTGCGCCAGAGCGTTCAGGCGGCGCCCACAGCCGGCAGCGCCGTGACCATCACTCCCCGGTACGTRTTCAGCCTCCCGGTCTTCGCCGAACGCAGTGCGGCGCGGCCGAACATCGCCGTGAGTGCCGTGCGGCAGGAGGGGGGGACGGCGCTGGTGCTCCGCAACACGGGCGACGGGTACGGCGTCTTCCGCAAGTTGCAGGTGAGTGCCGGTGGCCGCACCGTCGAGGTCGGAAACCAGTACGTTCTGAGCGGCGCGTCGGTCACCTTCAAGCTGCCGCCAGAGCTGGAGAATGCGTCGACCTTCGAGCTGAGTGCAGAGGACGCCGACCAGCGCCCGGTCCGGTTGACGGTCGATGTCCAACCCTGAACGGCGCGCCCTGCCGGTCCTGCGGAAGTGGGGCCTGCTGAGCGCCCTGCTCCTGGGAAATGCGCAGGGACAGGGCGCGGTGCCCGTACCCACCCAGGAGCCGGCCATCTGCGCCGTTGCCGAGGACCTGCCGGAGGTGCGGGTCGGGGACGTGAGTCGGGGGGCTTTTTCCCTGCGGCGATCGGGCGAGACGTTCTGGCTTCAGCAGGACGCGTTGCGGCCGGGCGAGGAACGCTACGGCTTGGAAACGGTGCGGTGCGACGACCTCGGCTTCACGCGCCTGGACCCGGTGCTCGGCGCCCAGTACGACCCGGAAGCCCAGGTCGTGACGTTCGCGCCGCGCCTGGAGCTGCTGGCGACCCGGACGCTGGCCGTGTCCCTGACTCCGGTCRCAACGCAGGGGGTCACTTCYCTGCCCCTGTATGCCGTGGATTATGGGCTGAGTGCTGCCCGGTTCTCGGGGGGGAGCCTCGCGCAGCAGGGATACCTCCGCGCGTCCTACGCGAACGGTCCCTGGAGCGCCCAGTTGGGACTCGCCGAAGCCGGAGGGTCCGGTCGGGCGACCGAGATCGGCGTGAGCGCGTCCACGCGCTACGACCTTGGTCCGGACCAGTCCCTGGAGGTAGGCCTCAATATCCCGGCGCTGCTCACCGGCAGTGTGTCCGGGTTCAGCGGCGTCCAGGGCCAGTTCTTCGGGCAGACCGGGCGGGTGCTGGAGACCTTCACGGTGGATGTGCCGTTGGGCGGCCGGATCGGACTCAGCAGCGGAGGGCGGCCGCTCGGTTCCTGGACGGTCGAGGCGGGGCGGGTCGTCTTCCGCAACCTTCCCCTCGTCGGAACGAGCGGAGCAGTCCTGGCGGTCATCGAGGACCCGGCAGGCCGCCGGGAGCAGGCCCAGAGCTACGCCTTTCCTTCTGCCGTGCTCGCGCCCGGAAACTACGGCGTRATTGCCGAGGCGGGGGTTTTAGACCGCGCCGCCTACGCCCGGACCCTCGTGCGCTATGGCCTGGCTCCGGCCCTGACGCTGGACGCAGAGGCCGGTCTCCGGGCCGGTGAGKTTGGGGSGCGYGTGAGCGTGACGGCGGCCTCTRCRACTGGYGTGRTGAGCGTGGGTCTCGTGCATCACCTCGACGGGCTGACTACGGCCGCCACAGTGGACTATGGCGGCCGCYTGGGCCGTTTYGGCCTCGGGCTCAGCGCGCAGCTGCCACTGGGGGATCTGGCAGCCTCCCGCGCCGCCGCGAGCATAGGCACCGAACTGGGCGGATTCTCCACAAGTATGAGCGTTGGCTACGATCCCAGACAGCTCGGCTGGTACGGAGGCGCGCAGGTGACGGGCGCCCTGTCGCGCGCCGTGCGCCTGAGCGCGGCCGGGCGTGTGGGAACGCAGTCGAGCACCTTCAGTGTCACGCTGGGGTACGAGCCGGACGACCGCTGGCGGGCCGCAGTGAACACGGTCGCCACCCGGAACGGCCCCGCTGTCCGGGCGTCGGCGACCTATCAGCCGACGCCGGATCAGGCGTGGAGCCTGGCCTACGGTGCAGGGACCGGCTAYGCCGAATACCGCCGGCGCGGCGCAGCGGAACTGGTCGTGGGCGCCGGGACGGGCGGCGAGGTGAGCGCCACGGTGCGCGGCACGCTGGCYTATGCGGCGGGGCGGGTCTATGCCAGCGCAGCTCAGCAGGGCAACGTATCGGTGCTGCTGGAAACCGGTGTTCCTGGCCTGGCGATCTATGCCGGCGGCCTGTTTCAGGGCCGGACGGACRCGGCGGGAACCCTGGTGTTCTCGGTGGCGAGTACCGATACGGCGGACGTACAGGTGGACGTGGATTCACTTCCCCTGGAGGTGAACCTGAAGGAGGCCTCGCTGCCCCTGGCTGGACTGACCGCGCGGGCCGTGAAGGTCGACTGGCGGGAGAACTTCGGGCGGTCGCGGATCGTGGACTTCCAGGGGCCGGACGGGCAGGACGCCGCGTATGGAACGGCGGTNCATGAGGGCTCCAGAAAAAAGGGTGAGATGGGGACTGGGGATCAGGCGAGCGCGGGCCGTGAAGGTCGACTGGCGGGAGAACTTCGGGCGGTCGCGGATCGTGGACTTCCAGGGGCCGGACGGGCAGGACGCCGCGTATGGAACGGCGGTACTGGGTGGGGAGCGCTATGAGCTCGACGCCTTCGGCACGGCGCTTCTGCCGGTCGCCGTGACCGAGTTGGTCGGGGAACTTCAGCTGGCCGACGGAATAACCTGCGCAGTGCGTGTGGCGCAGGATGTCCAGACCGCTCGCTGCACCCGCTGAATTCGGACCGCAAGATGCTGAACGGGCTGAACTACAGGCTCCGTGTCAATGACGGAGAAAGATGATCCGCCGCCCTGATCCTGATCTGAGGAGATAACTGACCCTCTGATTTGAAAAGTTTTTCAGGGCTTATTTTCTTCCTGCGAAGAGGGTTAACGGAGAAATAACAGGGCGCAATCTATTGTGAATGCTGGAGAGATGTTCAGGCAAAAGCGTCCGTGAACACCTTTCCTGAGTGGTGACATTTGTGAGATTTGATCTTTCGTAGAAGTGCTGACTGATTGTTAGAGAACATGGCCAGAAATATAGAGGCAGTTCGGTAGATGATGCCGAATTGATATTTACCCGATCATTTTTTACTAAGATTTTTATTATATCCCCCAACAGGTGTATTGAAGTTTTCTAAATACTAAGATAAAATTTCTTCATTCGGTACTCAACCAGAGACCATACGGACGATCTGGGATGCCAAATGTGGATAAGTTCATTCGCTGAATAAAAATTTCGCTGGAGTTCAAGGAGATCATTGTGAAAAAGCTACTCGTTGTTGCTGCTGTTCTTCCCCTTCTGATGTCTGCCGCGCTGGCTGGTAGTGTTTCGAATACCATTCCTGTGAACGCCACCATCGACAGTGCCTGCATTTTTGATGGTGAAAGCACGGCGCTGTCGTTTCACTACGATGCGGTAAACGGAATCACCCAGCAGGAGGGCGGTCAGTCGGCGACCCTGTACTGCAACTTCGGAACCATGATCGTGGATGACCGCCACGGCATTACCATTGATACGGTCGAACCAGTGAGTCCTGGCGGCAATACCTTGAGGGTCGCCTATGACGTTCAAATGCAGGATGCCGGGGGAACTTCCCCTGGTGCTCAGTATTACGGTGCGGATGCCCGGTACTGGACCGTCACGGCCACGGCTGCAGCCGGCCAGTGGCAGCCCGACACCGGCACCAAGGAAGGCAGCGTCACCATCAACGTTTCGTTCTAAAGTAAAAGAGTCAAGGTGCAACCGTGTGGTTGCACCTTGACTCTTTGCTTGGTGGACCGAGTTGGAAGAGATTGAACGGTATTCACTGGTATACAGGTGCCGCCTGAAGTCGGGAGTCCTGTATGCGTCGTGGTCCGACTTCTGTCGTTTTTATGTTTACCAAGAAACGACGTTCAGGGTTTGCAGCCTGTGGGGCAGAAACAACGTATTGAGCGCGCAACAGGGAAGGGCCTGGCTAGACAGCCTCCCTGTCACAGTCTAGGCTGCTGTACGGCTATCTGCACTTTCGTTGGCTCTGTGCTGTCTTGCTGATGCTCGCCCATAACCTCAGCAGACCCTGAACGTCGTTTGTAAAGTCGGACGGGTTCGGAGCGTAGCTCAGTCCGCGGCCTAATCCGTCTTTTGCCGTATCGTCAGGAGTGTAATGAGTCCTTTGAGAACCGCAACGTTGATTTGTCTGCTTCTGGGGACATGTGGAAGGTCCGAAGCTGTCAAGCTGGCGTTCAATCCCACGCTGCTTGAGGTCAGTACGAACCGGAGTCCCACGACTTCGACGCAGGTCACCAATCAGGATTCGGAACCTATGGATTTCACGGCCGAGGTCCTAAGGTGGACCCAGAAAGACGGTCAGGACTTCCTGGAACCGAGCCGCGATGTCGTCGTCAGTCCTCAGAAGTTTGTCGTCCTGCCCGGCCGTTCTCAGACGGTCCGGGTGGCGGTGCGTCTGCGTGGGGGAGACCTGGATTCTGCCTACCGGCTGGTCCTGACCGCTGTGCCGAAGGCCCCGAAGCCCGGTCCTGCCAACGCTGCGGAACAGATTACGAATACGGTCCTCACCAATTATGCCTTCCGTATTCCACTGTTCGTGACGAACGGCCGGACCCAGTCCAATCTGAGCTTCACCCTCAACCGGCAAAGCGCCGTCACGACACTGGGTATCATCAATTCTGGGAACGGCGTAGCGATCCTGAGAAATATTGCCCTTAGCTCCACCGCGGGCAAAAAAGTGTTGGGAAATACCTACGTGCTTCCCCAGTCGACGAAGGAAATCACTGTGGAAGGCGGCGTGGGGGGCACCCAGAAAGTGTCCGTCTCCTATGAAGAAGGTGGTGCGAGTCGGTCCAAAGAGATCGGTCCGGCTTCCCCCTGAGGCGATGAGAGAGAGCGGACTGGAGAGGGCAGGTGCCCGTCCAGTCCGCCCGAGTGTCCCTTGACCCACGCCTTACTCGACTTGAAAGCCGGGGCCGGTTCTCGTCCAGCCCTCTGCCTCAGGTGCCTCAGTTCCAAGTCTGCGGCAGCGATTTCTGCAACGCTTCGATAACTTTCTTGCGGCTGATGTGATAGCCGATGAAGACTAGTTCGTTGGGTGCGCCGCCCCTCGCGGCAGCGGGCAGGGCCTCAATCCGTGAGCGTACGGCCTGCACCGCGTGCCGACGGCCCTGCGTGTCCTGTACGAAGCCTTTGACCCGCAACACCGGGAACACGCGCGCCACATTCTGCACGGTGTTGAGCAGCGCTGTCAGGTCCTGCGGCTCGGAGCTGGTGAGCCGGAAGGACTGCCAGCCCGGATCATGCTCGTGGAAGTGCTGGTGGGTGCTCAGGCTATGCACGTGCGCGTCGAGGTCGCCGTGCGTGTGACCATCCAGCGTGGTGTGGTCGTGCAGCGGAGCCGCGAGGTCGCCGGGCGTACCGCTGACGGGCCCGGCGTGGGTCACCGCTCGCCGGGTGCCGTGCATGTTGAGCCCCAGCGTGAGCTGCGTGTCGAGCCGCGCACCGTAGGCCAGCTCCAAAAAGCGCACGCGCGGCGCGCGGTGACGCACGTCGGCTTCGGCCTGAAGCAGCGCGGCGTCGTCCAGCCCGTCTATTTTGTTCAGCACGGCCACGTCGGCGTATTCGAGCTGGGCGTCGAATACCGACGCGGCGCTGGCCTGGGCCGCGTCCTCATCAGCACTGAACGCACCTTCCAGCAGCAGCGGCGTGTCCACGACCACCAGCGTCGCGTCGAGCAGAAAGTGTTCGGCAAATTCCGGCATCTGGAGCGTGACCATCACGGCGGTGGGCACGGCCAGCCCGCTCGTCTCGATGAGCACGTGGTCGAAGGCGTGGCGGCGCGCACTCAGGGCGTGCAGGGTCGCTGTGAAGGCGTCGCCCTCGCCCCCATAAGCCAGCAGGCCGCCGTGAACGTCGTGCAGCTCGACGCCCTTCTCGCGCGTGTCGAGCAGCGGCGCGTCGATGCTCACCTCGCCGAACTCGTTCACGATGACGGCCAGGGTGCGGTCGTGGGTCTGGGCCAGCAGGTTGTTGAGCAGTGTGGTCTTGCCACTGCCCAGAAAGCCGCTGACGATGGTGACGGGGGTTTTGGTGCTCATACCAACTCCTTGAGGGACTGTAGCAGTGCTTCGGGTGAAGAAAACGCGCCTGGAACGGTTTCGGGGCGGCGCACCACGATCAGGGGCACGCCCAGTTCGCGCGCGGCGCTCAGCTTGGCGGGCAGGCCGCCCTCAGTGCCGCTGTCCTTGGTGACGACCGCGTTGACGCCCCACGCCCGCCACTGCGCCACATTGAACTCGTGCGAAAATGGGCCGACCATCGCGCTGACGTTGCAGGGCGGCACGCCGAGTTCCAGTACGCGGGCCATGACTTGGGGCTGCGGCGTCACGCGCACGAAGACCTCGGCGGCGGGGGCGGCCTCGCGGAAGGCAGCGAGATCCTTGCTGCCGGTCGCCAGGAAGACCCGGCCATGCGGCGCGGCCATCCGGGCGGCGTCCACGAAGGAGTCGGCCAGCACCACGCCGTCCGGCAGCGGGTTGGGCAGGCTAGAAGGCCGCTCGTAGCGCAGGTAGGGCACGCCCAGTTCGGCCGTGATCTCACGGAGCTGCGGCGTGATGATCCCGGCATACGGGTGCGTAGCGTCCACGACCGCCCGCGCCCCGCGCAGCGCGCGCCGCCGCGCCTCGGCTCCGGCAGGACCGTCGTACAGGCGCAGGTTCGGATGCGCCGGGGCCACCTGCGCGCCCAGTTCGGTCGCGACATTCAGGACGACCTGTTGCCCGGCTTCGGCCAGACTCAGGGCCAGGGCATTGCCGTCGCGGGTGCCCCCGTAGACCCAGATCGCGCCTTCGGGAAGATCATGGGTCGGCGCAAGCTCGGGCGCGGTGTCCGGTTGCCAGTCGTTGTAGCCGCGCGGGGTATACATCCAACGGCCTTTGCGCTCGGTGAAGCGGTTGCCGATCACCACGGTGGTGAGCATGTCGAACTTCTGTTCCAGCAGCTCGCCCAGCGTGGTCACGCGCATCTCCTGATCCTCGCGGTAAGCGTTGCGGACCACGCCGCACACCGTCTCCGGGCGCTTGTGCTCCAGCATCACGCGGAGGACGCGGTATACGCCCTCCTGGCGGGCCTTGCTCTGCACGTTGTACAACACGCAGGCGAGGTCGGCCTCGGCGATGTGGCGCGCGCGGTGCTCGATCCACTCCCAGGGGCACAGCAGGTCCGAGAGACTGAGCGTGGCGAAGTCGTGCGTCAGCGGCGATCCCAGCAGGCTCGCGCAGGCCGTGGCGCTCGTGATGCCCGGAATCACTTCTACCCCGAAGTCGGGCGACTCGGGCAGGTCCTCGAAGACCAGCCCCGCCATCGCGTACACGCCGATGTCGCCGCTGCTCACCAACGCCACCCGCTGCCCGGCCTGGGCGCGGGCGATGGCGAGGCGGGCGCGTTCCTTTTCCTGCGTCAGCGGCGGCGTCAGGACTTCCTGGGTGGTGATGAGCGGCGCGACCCAGCGCAGGTACAGGTCGTAGGCCACGATCACGTCGGCCCGCAGCAGGGCGTCGCGCGCCCGCTCGGGCACCAGCGAGAGGTCGCCGGGGCCGACCGAGACGAGGCTCAGATGCCCGGTGCCGGGCGGCGCGGTCATGCCTGTCCTCCGGCGATCTGCTCGGTTGGCCGCCAGCCCCGGTCCTCGACCACCGCGACGGTCACGCCGTTCAGGGCTGTTTTCGGCACGATCAGTTCGCCGCGTGGGCTGGCGAGCAGGGCGCAGGGTTCGCACACACCGGGCAGCCCCACGTTCTGCTGCACCCAGTCGCTGGGCTGCGTGACGTAGGCGCGGCCCGCCAGATCGGCGCGGGCGAAGACCCGCAGCGGCAGCGTGTGCGTCTCGCAGTAGGCCAGCAGTCCGGTTTCGTCGGCCTTGAGGTCCACGGTAGCGACCTCGCGCACATCACTCAGCGGGTGGCCCGCCAGCGCGTGCGTCACCGCCGCCGCGATCTGCTCGGCACTCACGCCGCGCCGGCAGCCGACGCCCAGCGTGAGGGGTTTGACGGCTTCGGTGGCTGTGGTCACGACCGGCACGGCCCCGGTGGCGCGTGCCACGGCGTAGGCCAGGGCGTTCGCGCCGCCCTCGTGCCCGCCGAGCAGGGCCACGGCGAAGCGGGCCGCGTCGTCCAGTACGACCACAGCCGGATCGGTGTGCTTGTCGCGGGGCAGCCCGGCGATAAACCGGGTGGCGATGCCCACCGCGCCGATCAGCACCCAGGCTTGCGCGCCCGCAAAGGCGGCACTGAAGGCGTCCAGTTGCCGCCCCGCGTGCTGCCAGGGGCGGTGCAGCACGGCGTTGAACTGTAGGGCGAGGTGTTCGGCCAGGGCTTCCGTCTCGCGGCGCACGGGCCAGAGGGCGAGGGGGGCGGTCATTCGCCGTCCTTTACGGCCCGCCGGAAGCGGTGCGCGTACTCGGGGGCGTACAGGCGGCTGCCCTCGGCTTCCTCCACACCCGCCAGCGCGGGGCTGACGATGAGCATGGTGGTCAGTGCCCACTCGCTGGGACGGATGTCGTCCAGTACGGTCCCCAGCGTGGCGACGTGGCGGCGTTCCTCCGGCTGGCTGGCGCGCTGCACCAGGGCCACCGGGGTGTCGTCTGGGTAGCCGGCCCGCAGTTCGCCCACGATTTCGGCCAGTTGGTTGCCTCCCAGGAACACGCACAGGCTGGCCCCATGCGCGGCCAGACTGGCGAAGTTCTCGCGCTCGGGGACGGGGCTGGCGCGGCCCGACATGCGGGTCAGGATGATCGTCTGCGTGACGTTCGGGCGGGTCAGTTCCGCCCCCAGGGCGGCGGCGCTGGCGGTGAAGCTGCTCACTCCCGGCACCACTTCATAGGGGATGCCCAGCTCGCGCAGCGCCCGCATCTGCTCGGCGGTCGCGCCGTAGATGGCCGGATCGCCGCTGTGCACGCGAGCTACGTCCAGCCCTTCGTCCTGCGCGCGTCGGTAAAGGGCCACCTGCTCGTCCAGGTTCAGCTCGGCGGTGTTGTAGCGCTCGGCATCCGGGGCGGCGTGTTCCAGCACGGCCTCCGGCACCAGCGATCCGGCGTACAGGATGAGGCGGCAGGCCGCAAGCAGCCGCGCCCCGCGCACGGTGATGAGGTCGGGCGCTCCCGGCCCGGCCCCGATGAAATAGACCTTCATTTAATCTCCTTGAATCTCTGCGGCGGCTGCCGACGGATCAGCAGCACACTCAGGTAGCCCAACTTTTCGGCGTCCGGCACGCCCGTGCCCAGGCTGGGCAGCACGACCTCGCCGTCCAGGCCCAGGCGGTGCGCCAGCGCGCAGTGTTCGGCGATGCCCAGCTCGTCCAGCAGCGCCAGCACGCCCGGCAAACGCCGCCCGACTTTCATCAGCACGGTGAGGTCGTGGCCCAGGAGGTCGGCGCGCAGGGCGTCCAAGTTGTCCGGGCAGGGGAGGATCAGCACTCGCTCCTTGCCCTCGCCCAAGGGGAACCCGGTCAGAGCCGCCGCCGTGGCGTAGCTCGTGACGCCCGGCAGCACGCGCGTGGGCAGGTCGGGCGCTTCGGTACGCAGGGCCGCTACCAGATAGCCCAGCGTGGAATAGGTCATGGCGTCCCCGATGGTCAGGTAGACGACCTGTTCGCCCCCCCGGCCCCGCGCGGCGATTTCGCGGGCCAGGGCGGCGTAGTGCTCCCCGATGCGCCTGTCGTCACCGTCCATCAGGAACTCGACCTCCCGCACCCGGTCACGCGGGAAGTCCAGGCCGCGCAGGGCGTCCAGCGCCACCGAACTGTCCGACACCCGCGAGCGCGGCGCGTAGATCACGTCTGCCCCCTGAAGCGCCCGCAGCGCCGCCACCGGGAGCAGCCCTTCCGGGCCGGGGCCGACGCCGAGGCCGGTAAACCTGCCCAGTTTGGAAGGGGTCACGCCCCGACCTCCGCCGTACCCAGCCCCGTCCCGTCCAGCGCGAACAGGGCCACCCGGACGCGGCGCGTGGCCGGAGCGCGGGCTTGCAGGGCGGCGGCCACCTGACGGGCAATTTCTGCCCAGATCTCTGTCCCCCTGGGGTGCGGGGCCAGCAGTTCTGCGCAGGCGTCCACTGTGTTCGCCCCGGCGAGGGCGGCCACACCCTCCGGCTCCAGGCCGATTGCCGCTGCCACCTGCGCCACCGCGTTCATCGCCATGCCGCTGTGTTGGCTGTGGGTGTTCCAGTCGCCGTTGAGGATCTTCGCCAGCTTGCCGGGGTGCCCGGCGATAAGCAGCAGGGGCAGCGGGTAGTCCGTTTCCACCAGCGCCAATTGCAGCGCGTCCAGTGCCGCACCGACGAAGTTACTCATCTGCACGATATCCGGCCCCGAGACCCCCAGCGTCTCCCGGGCGTAGTCGCGGCCCAGCTTGCCGGGGGTCAGCACGATGGCGTTCGGGCGGCCATGCACTGCCACGCGCACGTAGACCTCGACCGAGGCCATGTACGCTTCCAGGCTCATCGGCTCGACGATGCCGGTCGTGCCCAGGATGCTGATGCCCCCCACGATGCCTAAGCGCGGGTTGAAGGTCCGCCGGGCGATGGCCTCGCCGTTCACGCAGCCCACTGTGACGGCGTAGGAGATGTGCCCGGCCACCTCCTCCGCTGCCTGCCGCAGCATGTCGCGTGGGCCGGGATTGATGGCCGCCTCGCCTACCGGCACGCGGATGCCGGGGGCGGTGACGGTGCCGACGCCCTCGCCGGCGTGGAAGGTCATTTCTGGAGTGGTTTGCCGCACTACCTTCACCCAGAGGGTCGCGCCGTGCGTGGTGTCGGGGTCGTCGCCGCCGTCCTTGACCACCTCGGCGTAGGCCCCGGCATCGGTCAGGCGGGCACCCTGCACCGGCACACTCAGCACGAACTCACCGCCCGGCAGGGTGATGTCCACTTCGTCTGGGGTCTGGCTGCGTTCCAGCAGCAGCAGGGCTGCCTTGAGCGCCGCCGTCGCTGCGCTGCCGGTCGTGAAGCCTCGGCGCAGGCCGTTGCCGGCGGGTCGGGAGAGGTCATAGCGTGCAGGTGTCATCTGGACTGCGAGGCTCACACGCTGCCCTGCACAGCGGACGGACCGGCAGCCTGCGCAGCTTCGGCCTGGGCTGCACTGACCGCCGCCAGTCGGTTCTGTGCCTCGATCATCAGGGCATTGACCACGCTGCTCGCCCACGGACTGCCGCCGCGCGTGCCCGCGTTGGTGATCCGGGGGACGCTCAGGCAGCCGCGCAGCGCCGCCTTGCTCTCCTGTGTGCCGACAAATCCCACTGGCAACCCGATGACCAGACCGGGTCGCCAGTGCCGTTCGCGGATCAGGCGTACGGCCTCGAAGATGGCGGTGGGCGCGTCGCCAATCGCCACGATGCAGTCGTTCCCGAACCTCTCGTAGGCCCGCCGGATGCCGGAGGCCGAGCGGGTCAGGCCGGTTTCCTGGCTCATCAGGTGGGTTTCGGGGTCGTGGACACCGCACCACACGTTCACGCCGAGGTCTCTGAGGTTCTGGCGCTTGAGGCCGCTCTGCACCATCGTCACGTCGGTCACGACGGTCAGGCCGCGCAGGATCGCCATGATGCCTGTCTCGGTCGCGCCCGGTGAGAAGTACAGGTCGTCCACGATACCGGGGTCGCCCGCCGTATGCACCAGCCGCTGCATGGCGTAGCGGTCGGACGGACTCACCACGTCCCAGTCGCGCAGCCCCTCGATAATCCCGAAGGACGCCGCCTCGATGGGGTGCGGCTCGTAGGGCGGCATGACGCGGGGGGCCGCTGGCGCCTCGGCCCGCGCCAACAGCCCGCGCACGCCGCCGTGGTGGCCGACCTGCGGCGCACCCACCTGCCCCTCATAACCCACCACGGCCACGCGGTACTTGCACAGTGAGCAGTTCATGTGCCCCTGCCCGAGTGCGCCCTCTTGTGCCCGTTCCAGAAAGACCTGGGCCACCTTGGGATTCGGTCCCAGCGGCCCGGCGGCCAGGAACTGCGTGCGTGGCCAACGTTCGGCGGCGGCGGCCACGGCGGCGTTTACGCGGTTCAGGAGGACTCCCCCGAACAGCAGGTAAGGCAGTACCACCACCCGCTCGAAGCCCAGCGCGGCGGCGCGGGCCAGCGCGGTGGTCAGGTCGGGTTTGGCCGTGCCGGTATAGCCCACCAGACTCGCGCCGTAGCCCAGCCCTTCTTCCAGAAAGCGGGCGAGTTTGTGCACGTCGCCGTTGGCGTCGGGGTCGGTCGTGCCCCGCCCGGCGACCAGCAGTAGCGTGTGGTCGCGCCGCACCTCACCTGTGGCAGCCGCCTCGGCGGCGATCAGGCGCTCGCGGCAAACCTCCAACAAGAGGGGATGCAGGTCCAGCGCTGCGCCCGAATGAAAAGTCACGCCGGGGTGTTCCTCACGCAGGACTTTCAGCTCGGCAGGCAGGTCGTTCTTGGCGTGGGTGGCGGCCAGCAGTACGCCGGGCACCATCACGACCTCGCGTGCGCCCGCCGTTACCGCCGCACGGGCGGCTTCATCCAGCGTGGGTGTATTGAACTCCAGGAAGCCGTGGGTGACGATCCGGGCTGGGTCCAGTGCCCGGACTTCCGCGACCAGTTGTTCGAATTGCGCCGCGCTCGCCGGATCACGGCTGCCGTGTGCGGCGAGGAGGACAGCGTAGTCGTTGTCGGTCACGCCTCCCCCTCCAGTCCGGTGGGCATGGGGGCCAGGGCGCGCAGGAGCAGGATGGTCATGTCCGAAAACTCGTTCTCGGCCAGTTCGGCCAGGTTGCCGGTCCACTCGGCCTCGGTGCGTGACAGGTTCTCCCACACCTCGGTACGGTGTTCCGGTGGCAGGCCGCTGCCGAGCAGGTATGCAGCAACATCCTTCGGCATGAAGTCCCAGGGGCGCGGAATGACAATCGCGTTGCGGCCTGCCGCCAGTACGTCCTTCAGGTGGGTTTTGAACGGTGTCAGGTCGCCCCGGCGGTGGAAGGTCAGGAAGGTCGTCTCGTCGAAGCAGACCCGCCCCTTGCTGGCGAGCATCTGGGCACTCGATATGCCGGGCACGGTCTCGACCTGATGCCCGCAGGCGGTCTCCACCCGTTCCAGAAACTGAAAGCCGCTGAAATGGATGTCACCCATGAAGACCACTACGCAGCGTTGTCCGGCATGGTGAAGTGTAGCGACCTCAGCCAGCTTGGCCACTTGATCGCGGTAGCCCATCGTGATGACCTGGGTGGTATCGGGGATCAGGGGCTGGACCACGTTGACGACAGCGTCGAATCCGGCGACTACATCTGCTCCCGTGATGAGGTCGCTCCCCTTGCGGGTCAGGAAATCCAGGTGTCCGGGCCCAGCGCCTATGCAGATGATCATGCGTGACCGTGTGGAGAGGGAACGATGTGAAGAGCTGTTTGGGGTAGGGAAGAAGACATATGAAGCTCCGGCGTGCGGGGAAACAGCAGCCGGAAACGGGAGCACATCTGAAAAGAGCCCGTTCCAGCTGTGGGCCGGAGCAGACGTGTCTCTGTGCTATAGGGCACGTGGATAGACGAAAGGCTCGTTGTTGGCCCTCTGACAGCGAGAGGTTCCTGGCCGTATGAATGGCCTGGTTTCCCTGAGAGGCATTCGGGCTGACAGAGTGGACTCTGATTACCGTTGCGCGACAGCGCCGGACTGGGTGCGTTTGAGCGCAGCTTCACCGGACTTCCCCTAACTCAGGTCCGCGTAGGCTAACAGGTTTCTGCTGTAGGTGGGTTATTTATATTTATACGAGACTTGTGTCGAGCCGTACTTTGATCTACTACTGAATTAGCGGTCAGATAATGAGGCCTAATCAAAGTGATTTATGCACATTGATAGACATACAGAAATCACGCCTCAGGCACAGGCAAAGGCGAGTTGGTATTCGGTGCATCAGCGCCAGTAGGAGTGCTCCGTCATGGTAGCTGTGACAGCGGCTTTTGCCTGTGCTGTTTCGGCTATTCTTGATCATGGTGGATGCTTAGACGGAGTTCAGGGCGAGCTCCGAATTATTTAGCAGCAGTTGATGACTCAATGCTCAGCCTGATTGAACTTGCTGAGATAGGGACTAGGTATGTAGCCTTAGCACAGGAAGCACAGGATCGTATTTCGTATATTTGTATGTATAATAATTATGCACGAAATACAAGTTAGACATCCAAGCACCACTGCCCCAAGAAGAGCGCTGCACCAGCGTTCTAATCTGTACATTCGTGGGAAGCAACTGCCAATTCAGTAACAAGACATCAGAAGCAGGGGAAGGGCATAGGCACTGTTTCATGCCTATGCCCTTCCTCAGAAGTTGCACCTCGCGTAGGACAATGAATAGCCGTGCTGGCCGAGAAATTCTGCGTTTTTCGTGAAGAAGTGCAGCAAGCGGTTGAGATACAGCT
>NZ_LMOM01000040.1 GCF_001424185.1 Deinococcus sp. Leaf326
CGAGCGCCGTCATTCGGCGCTCGGCTACGCTACGCCCTGGTCTACACTCACGTCATCGGCGAACGCTCGCAACGCCGCTTGAAGTCAAACCTGGAGCATTACCCATGCTCCATTTCCTCCACGGCTGGCGGCGCAACGGGCTCTGCCGAGGCGTGAAGCTAACTAAGGAAGGGGCCGGGAAGATCCAGACCACCGGCCTGTGGCTGTGGACTACGGGCAAAAGCCGCGAGGACCTTCAGGACCACAAGCAGCCACTGCTAGCAGAAGGACTGAAGTGGCAGCAATGGGGCTACCATCGGACGCAGCGAGCCGGAAGATAGTGCGTCAGGTAAGAATGCCCAGAGTGAAGAGCGGAAGGCGCCGTCACAATAGATCCCTCGGCCAAGCCATAAGAGTGCTCTATAGACGAACACCCTACCCACTGATGAGCACCTTACCGTTGCGCTTGTTTAACTGCGCATGTCAGCCCTAGTGTTGCTCTCCTATGGCTTGAGTAAGGGTCACCATGGCCGGCGTACCGCCCACGGCGAAGCGGCGGGTCACCTGCAGGTCACTCAGGGCCACTTCCAACACCTCACCTGTGGCAGGACTGGTCACGTAGGTGTGCTCGGCGCCCACCGTCATGGTGGGCCGAACCGCCACAGTATCTGTGGGGTTGACCGGGGCAACGATCTTCACACTTTGCAGCACGCGGCCCGTCGCCGCGTGAAGGGTGTGGAGGGCCCCGTCTGCGGTGAGCACCACCAAACGCTGACCGTCCGCCGTAAAGGTGAATTTGAGAGGTGCAGCTGGGAGGGGCAACGCCGTCAGGGTGGTGTCCGTGTGGGTCCAGCGGGCCAGGCCTGTGCCGAAGTTGCCGTACAGAGCAGGGCTCTTGTCGTGGCCGGCCACAGTCCCGACGCGCGTGTCGGTGGGGGTTCCACTTGGGTTAGTCAATTTACGCGCGCTCACCTGCTGCCCCTGCACGGTGACCGCCAGAACGCCGTCGGTGCAGCCGAAGTACGCGGCGCTGCCCTGCACGCCCTCGCCGTGAAGGCCCGGGCACGGCAGATCCACTGTTTTGAGCAGCGTACCGGTCTTGAGGTCATAGGCATCGACCCGGTTGAGGCGCAAATACCCGCTGAGCAGGACGTCACCCAGCAGGGCCGGGGCACCATGATCAGGCTGGGCAACCTTGACAGCGGTCATGTCATTCGTTTTGCCTAAGAGCAACTCACCGAACACGGCCACGTCCCCACCTTTGTCATTGAAGATGGCGATGCGGTCGTCATGCGTGAAGAAGTGGGTGGGTTGCTGCCCGACATTGAGCGTGGCCAGGATATACGGCGCTTTTTGCACCAGGTCGGTGTGGTCACCGTGGTCGATGGCCCCAAGGCCTGAGTGCAGCACAGTGACGCGGTCGTCATCGCGGTGCAGGGCATACGCGTACGTGCCGCCCGGACCGGTGTACAACCCACTGAGTTTGCCGGGCGTGCTGAACTGCGCGATCGGGGCGCCGTCGGCTAAGCTCATGACTTTCAACTGGTGAGTTTTGCCATCCGCAACCACCAGACGCGTGGCGGTGGCTGCCAGTGCAGGAGTGAAGAGGCTCAGGGCAGCGGTCAGGGACAGGGCTGTGCTCAAACGCATAAAAACACTCCTATAAGGAAGAAACACCGTGAAGAAATGGACTGAGCGCGTGGTGACACCCATGTCGACTGGAGGGCGGTGCCCTGTGCGTGGGACCAGCAGCGGGCGCCTGACGAAGGGTGCCCACTGGGTGACACCCTGGCGTTACCGTCCTTCCAGCTCAGGAAGGTTCGTCCCGGCCTGCACGCTCACGAGGTAACCGCCCCCCTTCAAGGCGGTAGGCACGGCAATCTGCTGCGTCACCTGGTACGTCTGGGTGTCGATCACCGCGATCTGTCCTTCACCACCCGCACTCACGAACGCCCACCGGCCATCCGCACTGATGGCGGGAAAACGCCGTTCCGTGCCGGCCGCGCTCACCCCCGCTTGAGGGCCGGCTTTCAAGGTGCCCAGGGCGACGCGGGCCGTCACCTTCTGAAACAGAGGGGAACCCGGGTCAACATTGACGAACTGGGCAAAATCGCCCGCGCCCGTCAGGTTGGCGTAGACGGCCAGAGTCTTGCTCACGCCGGCGCGGGTGACGAGCCCGGTGGTGAGTGGGAAGCGCTGCACCGTACCGCGGGTCAGGTTCGTCCAGTGCAGGTCCACGTTGGTTTTGGCCCAGTTTGCTGCCTCTTGCGGCGCATTGATGGGTCCAAACACGTACCGGCCATCCGGCGTGAGCCGGAAGCGGAAGTTCTGCCCACCCGTGAACGTCGTGATATTCCAGGGCAGGGTTTTGAGGTTGACCAGGGTGTCCCCGCGTGCCTGGGCCAGTTCAAACCCACGCGCGGTCGAACCGGCCCAACGCCCTGTCGCCACTGAGAAGGCGTTCCCGTGTCCACCGGTTCCAACGGTGAGCGTGCTGGTGGGCCGCAGGGTGCCTTGGACCAGGCTGTCGGGGGCAGCCGTCAGCAGGTTGGCCAGGGGGTAGCTCAGCACCTGATCTGCTGTATGCAGGTAGACCGTGGCGGGCGTTCCCCCCACCGCGACGCTCAGCTCCGCGTCGGCCTGGCGGTTATCGACTTTGAAGGTGCGAGCCGCGTCGGTTTGCAGGTCGATCAGACTCAGGGTCTTCTGGACGCCTTCCTCGCTGGAGGTGCTGAGAAAGTAGCGGCCCGTGGGATCAACCGCAGTCCAGAGAAATGAACCGGTGATCGGTACAGGAATGCGCTTGCTCACTTGCGGCGCCCCGGTGCCACCGACATTCAGGACGATCAGTTGCTTGTGCTTGTTGTCTGGAATGACAACGCGTCCGTCAGGAAGGGTGACCACGCCGGCATGAGACGCAGCGACGATGTCACTGAGATCAAGTTCGAGCTTGAACTCCGGCACGCTGTACACATATATCCGGGCCGCGTCGGGATCAGCCACGAGTAGGTGGGGTGACGTCTGAGCTTCGGCAAATTGGGCGAGCAGCACAACGGTCAGAGCAGCAGCAAAACGTCGGAACATAGAACCTCCAAGCTTGGAAACGGCGGAGTGGATGAATCAAGGGCGAAAGCAGGGAGGCGTGCGCGCCGTCCGCCAGAGAGGGCACACGGGCTTATTTCAGGGCGCGCAGGAGGGTGTCTCGGTTGTGGCGCATCATGTCGGCGTACCCGGGAGTCTGGGCGCTGCCTTCGGGGTCAAGCACGTATAGGGGCACGCCGGCTTCAGCCGCGACAGCCCGTGCGGGGCCAGCCGGGAGCTGCGGTTCAGAGAACACGGCTTTCACGCCACTGGTGCGAATGGTTCTCACGGCCTGTGTCATCGTCTGGGTGCTGGGTTCGATGCCTTCCAGGGGTGCGAGGGTGGCGACCACCCGCAGGCCATACGCGCGGGCGAAGTACCCAAACGCGTTGTGAAAAGTCACGAGTTGCCCGCCGCGCACGGGGGCGAGGGTACGCCTGAGTTCAGCATGCAGGGTGTTCAGGCGCTGGGCTTCACGGTCCGCGTTCTGCCGGTAGGTGAGCGCGTTGTTCGGATCGGCTTTGGCCAGAGCTGCGCCCATCTGTTGGGCGGCCTGGGCCATCAGGCTGGCGTCCAGCCACCAGTGGGGATCGACCGCGCGTCCAGATCGGAGCGGAGTAAATTTCAGGGTCTCTCCCAGTCTCACGGTGGTGGCGCGGCCACCACTGGCCGCCACGTACTTTTCCAGCCAGGCGTCAGCGCCCAGACCGGCCATGAACACCAGGTCGGCACTTTTGAGGCGGACGAGGTCACGAACGGTGGGGTCGTAGCTGTGCGGGCTGGCACCGACGGGAACCGCACGCTCGACGCGGGCCGACGTGCCCGCCACACGGGTGGCCACGTCGTATAACGGTTGGAAGGACACCATGACACTCGGAGTCTGAGCATCCGCGCAGGAGAGCGCCAGGGCCAGCAGCAGTGGGATGCCCCTCACCGCTGGACCCACTGGTGGGTGGCAGGCGCCCAGCGGATCACCTGAGGGCACAGCCTCCCCACTGAAGCGCGCGAACGCTGCACGTTCCTCATCCGTATTCAGGTCACGGCCAATCATGACCAGGCGGCTGACGTCACTGGGGGTCTCTGCCAGTCGCTCGATCAGTTGGCCGTCCACACCCGTCTGGCCGAACTCATTTACGATGACGCCCATCCGGCGGGGATGGAAGCGTGCCGCGGTCTGACGGATCAGGTGATTGACCAGGGTGGTCTTACCTGCGCCCAGGAAGCCGGCAATGACCGTGACAGGAATGCGGGCAGCAGTGGTCACGCGAGTTCGATGCCGCGCACCGGGTTTTTTGTGAGGATGCGCAGAGCGTGGGCGCTCAGCCAGACCCGTTTCAGGACGCCGTGCTCACGAATGGTCTTCTTCTGGAGGTTGGCCTTCTGGACCCGCTTACTGATACCGGTGGTTTTGCGGCCGACGCCGCCTGCGGCGCGGGCTTTGCCCCGGCGCGTGACACTGTTGACGACCATGTTCTTTTTTCCGGTGAGGTAGCATTCGCGGCTCATGGTAGGGGGCCTCCGTGGACGAGAGCGGCGTAAAGATGGTGAGGCACCAGCGTTTGACTCAACAAGTCAGCCAAGGCCTGGCAGTCGCCGGTTTGAGTGATCAAGTGGTTAAGCAGGGCGGTTTTGTCGGTCCCCTCAGCACCGTGATGGGGATGAGGGGTGGAGAGAGGATTGATTCAGTCATCCTGATATTGATAACACAATATCAAATACTAGGCAAGGCACTCTATGGGGCATTCACCGATTCCTCTATTCCTGTTTGTGCCAAGTTTTGACAGCAGCGTCTCAGGAGATCAGCCGCATCGAGCACTCAACCCGGCATGCAGTTGTGCCCGCCCAACGGCACCTGCCCATGCGGGCTGTGCTGCCAGTGTTGTCCGCAGCATCGCTGCTGACCCTCCTGAGCTAGTGGTGGTTGGTGCTGTGAATCTTCCTCCAGAACGCGTGACGCGAATTGCCCGCCATCACCTGTTCAGTGTCGGCCCTGTGACCTGTAGCCCCATGGACGACCAGATTGTGAGGACCTTGCATATGCCCCGCGTGCTGCTGGTAGCGGTCGGCGCAGCCCTCGCGGTCTCTGACACCGTGCCCACCATTCTGGGCGAGGTGGATTTGGCAGCAATCCGGTGAAGAAACCAAGGCTGGCGCAGGCGGCGTACCGCGACCGCCTACCCTAGGCGTTAGCGCGCCACTGTCAATACCCGGTATGAGCGGCGCGGAGGGTGACTGGGACACGCGTGAAGAGGGGAAGGAAAGTCAGGTGGGGGTCTGTAGCAGGAAGCGGCTTGACCCGCGTGTGCCACGAGCCGCTGGTGGAGAAAGCAGCTTGAATCGTGGCCGCGCTGCTGACCCCCTCAAGCTGTCCAAAATAGGCCTGCCAAGTGGCGACATTCCGGTGGACGGGTGGGGGCAGACGATGCTCACCCAACTGCTGGGTGCGGTGGCTGAGGCTGTATGTGTCGGCGACCCAGGCTTCATGCGCAGCGAGTGCCGGGCGACATAGGGTGAGGCCCTGTGCCGCTGGGAGGAACTGGCCGCCGAGAGTGAATGTGCGAGTTTGCCGGGTGAACTGCAGGAGTCCAGCGTCAAGGTCCAGCCGGAGCCCGGCGCTATGCAGGGTCAGAGCATCCAAGGTGTAGGCGCTACTGCCATATGTGGTGACCTGCCGGGCAAAGCCGCGCCGTTGTAGGTCACCGTGACGGGCGTCAAGGCCAAACAGCCAGAACTGAACGGGCAAGGGACAGCGAGAAATGATATGAAACCGAGCCATATTCTCTGATAATACTTTATCAGTATCAAATTATGTTGAGGGCGAGCCCTGCTGCTCCTGGACACGGGTCTAAGGGTAGCGGTCTACATAGCCACCTCTATTGGGGAAGAGCGGCAGGCGTGGTCGGTCACGGCCGTCCCAGTGGCACCACTCCGGCAGGCTGATGAGGAGGCCTGGAGCGCACTACTGGGTGATGGGCAGCATGGAGGTCCACGGGGAATCGGGGACTGATGGTGGGCAGGAAGCCACGGAAGATCGTTATACGGACACCGTGGCCCCCTCCAGAGGACGGGGCCAGTGCTGGTCAAGCTCATGCGCTTTTCAGCGCAGGGAAGGCGACGGCCTGCACCGTACGGATCTCGTCGGCGAGTTGCGTGGCCGTGATGGTCCAGCGTGCCCAACGGTTCCGGTAGGCCGGGACCCAGCGGTCTTGCTCTTCACCCGGCGTGAGGTGGAGGTACGCGTTGCCGGACGAGGCGATGCCACTTGGATTGAAGCTGCCTCACCCGGCCATCCCAACTGCTTGCAGACCTGACGCAGGAAGCGCCGGGCATCCTGCTCGAACACCTTCTTCCCGACGTCGTTGTATCTGACATACCCCACGGCATCTGAGTACTCGCCCAACAGCGTCTCTCCGCCCTGTGCGCGTTGCACCCGGGCCTGCCACTGCGCACAGCGCGCTCGCCAATCGCCCGCAGGCGTGAACAACAGGCCCGCCGGCGTGAGCAGATTGGTCAGCGCCCGACTCGCACGCGCGGCCGCCGGGTTCTCGGTCTCGCCTCGAGCTTCACCGCGAGGTTCTCGCCATCCGGCATGACTGTGCTCAGCAGTGTACAGGTCAGGGCCACGGCCGTCGTCAGGCCCGACCGGCGCAGTGCGAGGTAGAACGTATGCCCGTCCTCTTTGACCTTGAGCACCTCACTGTCCGTGACCCGGCTAATCTCACGGGCAAGAGCGGTCATTGTTTCGGCCTGGATCAGGAGCTTTGCCATGTGCAGGATCAGGCCCCCTGTCACGGGGGCCAGGGCTTAAGCAGGCCAGCGCAGAATCGTGACGTGGGCCGCGTACGAGTCCAGGCTGAAGACCAGCGGCGTGGTCCACCGGTCCTCGGTGATCGGTGTCTGGCCCTGACCCTGCTCGATGCCCGGATCGATCAGCGCGACCTCTGGATACCGGCCCAGTCGCTTCTTCGCCTCCTGCATCCAGACCTGGAGGTGAGCGCTGCTGGACAGGAGACAGACGGGGTCCAGGGCATCCTCCCAGTCTGCAACAGCCTGAGGCCCTGAAACGCGTCCTGGAAGACCAGCAGGCCAAAGCGTTGATCGGCACTCCGCCCGTAGCCCTCCAGCAATACCAGCCCCGCATAGGTCGACAGCCTCGGAA
Organism: Deinococcus sp. Leaf326; assembly: GCF_001424185.1. Taxonomy (NCBI): domain Bacteria; kingdom Thermotogati; phylum Deinococcota; class Deinococci; order Deinococcales; family Deinococcaceae; genus Deinococcus; species Deinococcus sp. Leaf326. Next base: position 7,220 of record NZ_LMOM01000040.1, read on the forward strand.
AGAGCGTCGTGAGCGACCGCACGGCGGGATGAGGATTCAGGGGCAACTCGCCCCGCCGATTCACGTTTTTTGCAGCGGGAAGCAGCAAGAGGTCGAAGGCCTGCAGCTGCGTGCGCGGATCGGCATTCAGAAACTTCAGCATATGCCGAGGTGGCCCCAGGACATCCTGGGGCCAGAACTCAAGCGTATCCCTCAAGCGTGGCCTCTCACATAGAACAGCGGAGAGCTCAGGAACCACACCTCGTACAGAACAATGAATAGTTGCGCCGGCCGAGAACGACCATGTTCTTCGTAAAGAGATGCAGCAGAAGATTGAGGTAGGTCTTCGGCCGAAGAGCGAGTGAGGCCCCCGGCTCTGACAGACCCCGCTAGGTGAAGACCCATTTTTACGTCTGGAATGGGGAACTAGGGCATAGAGTGCCCCGAAGCTGCGTTGTTGATCAACCGTGGGGGGGACGGCGGGCGAGGAGGCGCTCCGTCAGCATGCGGGCACGCTCCCAGAGAGAGTGGGACTTCGACACCCCCAGAATCTCGCGTCTGGGGGCGCTTTTTCCGTCCCATGCAGATGCAACTCCTAAGTTAAATCCTTTACATATTGAACGAATCAAGTTTAAAGCGGTGGCATTAATGGCTAAATAATGGCTGTTACGTAACTCTACTTGTGGATCGCGTTTGCCTCCATCAGAGGCAAACGTCCGGGAGGTTGTTATGAATGACGTCCTCAATTATTCCCCTCACCTATTCTCCGAATATTCTGTGGTGGCTGAGCGAAGTTCGCAAGAACTTCAAGTGGATTTATCTTCTCCCTGCTCATCGGCAAACTGAGAGGAGCAGATGCCATCTTTAGAAGGCTGGGACACGCTTTCCGCGCTACCGATCTCTTTCGTCAATGCCGCCCTGGCGCAGCACAGCGCCTCTATTATCGGCCAGTTTTCTTTTACGGGCGGTGGATCGTTTAATACTCCTTATACCTGCACAGGTACCTTTGGGCCATTCGCTATCGCCCGAGGCATCAACACGACGATCATCAATCTACAAATGCCGGTCGCATCTGGAACAATCCAAACTGCGCAAACCACCGTTGACCTGGCAGGCGTCGTCGTCATTATGGCGGTATCGCTCACTTTTATTCAGGGCAGTGCAGTTGGTCTGAGCTTGGACCTTGCGGCAGCTGGCAAATACGGGACGTCGCCTCAACCGGGTCTGGTAACGCCGCTCTCTTTGACAGGTCCCCCCGCAGTTCTCACCTTACTCGGTCAGGCCGGAATCCAAGACGTTCTTGACGGCTTCGCGCAGACGATCGTCGAGCATGCCCAGCCGCTGCAATACTTTTTTGCCGAACTGAATGACACATTGTTGCCGCAGGAAGCTTGGCTGCAAGCGACGGCTTACGCCTACAGTTACCTGCTCCAGACGAGTGGCGACGATTACCTCGCTATTTCCACCATGGTGGCTGGGCATTCGGCACCAGCCACCGTCAACGTCGATGCCTCCTTCCTGCCTCCTGCAGGGAGTTCGGCGAACAGTGCCACGGCCATTACCGGGGATCTATTTTTACAGCAACTGATCATGCCGCAATTGCCTCAAGCCTTCCAAGGTCGTCTCAGCGCAGGAAATTTGTCATTCGATTCGGCGCAGCACCGAATTGTTAACAGTACACCATTTGACCTCGCTCAGATCCAGGTCGGACTGATCTGGTACACCCCGACGATTACTTCGCTTGTCGTCAACAATCAGGAGAATGCTATCCAGATCAGTCTGAGTGGCAATTGCGACCTGTATGCGGGCATCAGCATGTCCTTCTCCTTCCAGGCCTCCCCCAGTCTCAGTTTTTCGGGCGCGACGCAGACCCTGACCTTCCTCCCGGATCCCAATCCGATCTCCAGTCATCATGCCGATGTGCCCTGGTGGTGGTTTGCAGGGGGATTGATCGTGGAAGCAGTCGTCCAGGCAGTCGTCGCCGTGATCTCCAGCGATTTAGGTGATGACCTGACCAGCTTATTGAACACCCAGAGCATTTCTGGGGTACAGACTAACGTCAATTGGTCGGATGCCACCCATCAGACCGTTCTCGGTGTCGCGCTCGACAATAGTTTCTCGACGCTCGCGACGCTGACCTGAAGGAGAGATGACGAATGCAACTTCAACTTGGTGAACGTGAACTTATTGGTGACCGCTACCGTATTCCTGTAATTGATCTGGAGGCGCCCCCCCGTCTGGAGTTAGAGGCAACGCAAACGCCCACCACGCAGCCATTTCAGACCAATAACTGGGATACGGTGTTCTCGGCGAGTTTCACTCAGATGAACCAGTACATCTTGGCTGAATCCGAACTGCATCCGGAAAACTACCCCACCGCCTGGAGTGCAACCGTTCCCCCCAGTGGCTTCAGTGAAGGGTACTCGGGAAGTGGAACTTTTCAGCCTTGGCAACTGGACGCGGCCAATCCGGACAGTGGTGAAATGCTGATGATGAACTGGCAGATCCCCACCTGCACTGTCACGTTAGCCGACGGGACCACGTATAACGTCACGAATGCCGTGGCACAGGTGGAGGTTTCCCTGGTCGCGGTGTCGACAGAGGGGTCAACCAGTACACCTGGTCCGGTAACGAAGGCCTACATGCTGAATACTCAAGGCACTGCCACGTTGCCGGTGGCCACAGTGTTGACTGTGACCTATGAGACCCCTACTCCCCCCGTCGATGGTTTGGATGGAGCGATTAAAAACCTGTTGGCGACATGGGCTCAGAGCAACATCGGCGAGTTCAAGCATGTCTTCGCTACAATTACGTTGGACCAGCAAGCTTCTCCCAGTTCGTTTCAATGGTTGGTACCGACGACTTCGGCTTACGCGTACAACACATCCGGGAATCCGGATACTTCTTACTTCGCCGTCTTAGGCATGGTAGACAACCACTCGAGTGCGAGTACGGCCTTGGTTCTGGACGCGGGATCGGTTCCTGTAGGTCAGCAGGCTTGTTACAATTTAGCTCAGGATACGATGATGCAGGAGATGATTCTCCCCAATCTCGCTGGGCAGTTTCCTGCGGCTACAGCTGACACGTTTGTTTATGAAAACCACCAGATTGTACTGGCCGCTAATACAACTTTGAACATCGGGACTGTCAAGGTAGGTTTGATCAATTATGATCAGATTCTGGAGTCTTTCAATATTTCGGTCAATGGGAGTCAGCTGGTTGTATACTCTTATGTGCACACACCCATTTCGCCTGGAATTGACGCTTATGTAGAAAACACAGCTTACTACAATTTAACCCTCGGAACAAGTAGCACCGGAACTCAATCCATCACATACACGGTAGCTCAGCCCCCCCTCCAGCGAAGCTGGAGCGAAACAGCGACTTGGGTGATCATTACTGAAGCGATTGCAGATTTGATTTTAGCGGTGATCGGCGCAGTGATCGGTGCAGTCGTATCGTCTACGTTGAGCACGACGCTTCGTGTGATTGTGGCCATCGTTGCTGGTGGTGTGCTGGCGGCCGTTACGCAGATTCTTGAGGAAACACCTGTTTGGATTGCCGGGAGTGTTCCAGATACACTACCAGCTATTGACGTACTTTTTAACAATGCAGCGGGCGGGTATAAGTGGACAGATACAGCAAATTTCAAACTGACTACAGTAGGACTTAACGGGTCATTACAGATGTCAGGTCAGATGATTCCTAACTAAGACAAAGTTCATATTAGTCAATCTAGTTAGTATGTAAAAGCAGTCATTTCAAAGCGACTGCTTTTACATACTAACTGATGCTGGAGAAAACGAGTTTCCTCATACTCAGAATCCACAACTTGTATAGGGCAATGATAGCCGTGCTAGCCAAAAGATTCTGCGTTTTCTGTAAAGAGGTATAGCAGACGATAAAGGTAGAGATTCAGCTAAAGGGCGAACAGCATATGTTGTACGCTGCTCGCCAGCATTAGACTCAGTCGCGGGTCAATCGGGATCAGTGTCTAGAGTGCTTCCTCTAAGAGTGAGATCTCACGCAGTACCGCCTCGTCAGTTCAGGTCAAAATCACGCATCCGGCACAGCAGCGCATTCGTGAGCTGTACGGTTCGACTCTGAATTCCGGAGAGTTCCCAGGGTCGTGCGGGGACGAGATCTTCTTGCCCCTGGGTGGGAGAGGCCCGGTAGAAAAGCTCACTTGGTGTAACGGTTTCCCCGCCAGGCTCACCGTATTCAACCAGAAGGTGTTGTTAGGACCGAAAAAAATCAGGAAGAGATGTCTGGCGCCCAGCGGATGACCGAACAGGGTCTCTGCTGTGAAACTCAGGACCCCCTATTGATCTCGGCATAAATTGGAGTCTATCAAGTGCTGTGGAAGCTGGATGTAGCGTACGCGCTGCCAGGCCCTGACCAACCGGGCCTTGAGCTCGTCCACGTTCGACGCACAGAAGTTCCCCAGNTCAAGTGCTGTGGAAGCTGGATGTAGCGTACGCGCTGCCAGGCCCTGACCAACCGGGCCTTGAGCTCGTCCACGTTCGACGCACAGAAGTTCCCCAGGATATTGCGCTTGACATATGCCTAGACCAGCTCGATGGGGTTGAGCTCTGGGGCATACGGCGGTAAGTACACCAGTGAGAGACGTTCGTGGCCAGCCACGAACGTCTGCACGGCTTTGGCCCGATGGATGCTCGCATTGTCCAGGACGACCAYCAGGTGCCCGGTCACATGGCGCAAGACATGCTCGAAAAACTGGATCACATCCCCACTCCGCATGGCGCCCTTTTTTGTGTTCTGGAAGAACTGTCCCCC
>NZ_LMOM01000041.1:0-1721 GCF_001424185.1 Deinococcus sp. Leaf326
CGTGGGAGGGACGGCGAGGAGGCGGTCTGTCAGAATGCGGGCGCGCTCCCAGAGAGGCTGTGACGTAGACACTCCCAGACTCTCGCGTCTGGGAGCGCTTTTTTCGTCCTATGCAGGTGCAACTTCTGAGTCTGAACCTCCACTGGTTCCAGACCCTGTCACAGGCCCGCCTGATCGTGGCTGCCTGGCACCAAGACTACACTGAGGTTCGCCCACACAGCTCTCTGGAAGACCGCTCACCGAATGAATACGCCCGCCTGTTTCAGGCGGGCTGAGGTACGCTGTCTTTGCAACCGGACTGGACCGACCGATACCGGCTGAAGGAGCTGAAGTGATGGACCTGNGACTACACTGAGGTTCGCCCACACAGCTCTCTGGAAGACCGCTCACCGAATGAATACGCCCGCCTGTTTCAGGCGGGCTGAGGTACGCTGTCTTTGCAACCGGACTGGACCGACCGAGGGGGGAACCTCAGCATTGTCCAAGACGACCACCAAGTGCCCGGTCACATGGCGCAACACATGCTCGAAAAACTGGATCACATCCCCACTCCGCATGGCGCCCTTTTTGTGTTCTGGAAGAACTGTCCCCCCGAGGTGATTGCCCCTATGGTGGAAAGCTTCTCCCAGTTCGCRGGCAASGTCACCARGGGCGTCACGCCCMTGRTGTTCCAGGTCTGCCGGCGTACGCCCTTCATCGCAAAGCCCACCTCATCGAGATAGACCAAGGTGGCGCCCTCAGCGACCTTTTTTTTCAACTCCGGGRCCACCTGTTCTTTCCAGYTGGCAATCCGGAATTCGTTGCGTTCTGCTGCYCGTCCATCCGGCATCTGCGGTGTAAACCCCAGCGCATGAAGCAGCTTGCGAACATGATCACGGTGATACCAGATGCCCAGATGGCGGCCGATCACGTCCCGCACGCGGGCCGTCGTCCAGCTKTCATCTGGKKAGCCGTGATGACGTGAACCCTCCYGCRGGAGGGTTCGGATCTSTTCGCGCTGTTCGTCCGTCAATCGGCTGGGACGTCCRGTCGCGACGGTGGCCTCGAGGGTGCGCTGCTGGTTCAGCCGCGTGACCCAAGTGCCRACCGTGTGGATGGAGACCCCAACGTGCTCTGCGATCGCCTGGCGGGAGAAGGTCCCTTGTTGCAGCCATTCTTTTGCAGCGAGGCGGCGTTCTTCCTGCTGGGCACGGGTGAGTTTTGAGGGCTTCCAACCAGANGCCTGGCGGGAGAAGGTCCCTTGTTGCAGCCATTCTTTTGCRGCGAGGCGGCGTTCTTCCTGCTGGGCACGGGTGAGTTTTGAGGGCTTCCAACCAGACATACCCACTCAGTATARCAATGATAATTTACGCCGAGATCAATAAAGTGCGTCTGAAAAAGGTCAGGGTGGGGACTTTGCCAGCCGACGCACCATCAAACAGATCATGACTTCGTACACGAGGTTCTCAGCGGTTTCGACCAAGGCCTCGTCGTCCCTCGCCATACGTCYGGATTTCCCCARCCAGGCGAACGTCCGCTCCACCACCCAACGGCGCTTCAGGACGACAAATCCTTTCGGCACCTCCACGAYACGTGGAGGTGCATCTTTTGGYGCCCAGGTGCCCTGCCAACCCGACCAAGGRTGTTTGACGATCTCCATGGTCCAGCCCAGATGCGTGTTGATCTCTCCAGCGAGTTTCCCGGTGTACCCCGCATCCGCCCACAGGTACYSCATCCGAGGA
>NZ_LMOM01000041.1:1782-14556 GCF_001424185.1 Deinococcus sp. Leaf326
CTTGATCGCCATGACCAGCCCTAAGGTGTCGACGAGCAGGTGACGTTTCCGACCACTCACTTTCTTGCCCCCGTCATAGCCGCGAGGCCCGCCAGCTTCTGTGGTCTTGACGGATTGACTATCAATGATCGCTGCGCTGGGGGTCGCTGCGCGACCCTCACGCTGACGGACCAATTCCCGAAGGATCGTGTGCAATGCCTCCCAGACCCCATGGAGCCGCCAAAGACGATGGGAGTGATAGACCGTCTGCCACGGAGGCAAATCATGAGGCATCGCTCGCCAAGCGATGCCGCCCCGCAGGACGTAGAAAATCCCGTCCAGGATCTCTCGAAACGACCATTTCCGAGGGCGTCCTACGGAGGCTTCTGGAGGAAGGAGGGGGAAAAGAACGTGCCACTCGGCGTCCGTCAGATCGTTCGGATAGGCAGATCGGGACATGGGCGTATCACCTCAGCCCAATCGTCCACCTTTGTTGCTGCGGGACCATCCCCCACTTGGCCACTGTCATTTCTTCCCCAGCTTTGAACCGTGCCGTCTGACCGAAGTGCCGAGCTATGGGCCGTACCCGCTGTCACACTGGTCCCCCCCGCCACACCCAAGACGCCAACGGGCGCAACACGAATAGTTGTTGTTCCGTCCCCCAGTTGACCGGAGCTGTTCATGNAGGGGGAAAAGAACGTGCCACTCGGCGTCCGTCAGATCGTTCGGATAGGCAGATCGGGACATGGGCGTATCACCTCAGCCCAATCGTCCACCTTTGTTGATGCAGGGAAAACCTGTACCAGCACGTTTTTCAGACGCACTTTAGGCCATCAGCTGATGGAGACATGTGTCGATCGCTGCCGCCAACGCCGATTCCAATACGTCATAAACGGTGGGCATGACCTCATCCTAGAAGGTTCTTGGCGTAGCAACCGCCACGCTAGAGTGACAAAGTCCTGCTAGCGAATCGTGAACACCTGCACGTAATTCTGCTCGTAGCGTCGCAGATTACCGTTCTCAATAAAGTCCGAGGGCGAGAACTCGTCTGCGGCGTACCCGGTGCCCATAGCGACGTACTGGGAACCCAGGAGGTTGGCGCAGTGATCGGGGCTCTTCATCCAGGCGATGGTGGCCGCCCGAGCGTCGGCATACCCGGTGACCACATTCTCACCGGCAGGCACTCGAGACGGTTCACCAGATTCGCTCTGGGCGCGGGCCATCCGGTCCTGGACGGTCCCACCATAGAACATCGGAGACGCCGTGCGCGTCTCGGCATGAGCCTCGTAGCCCTCGCCGAGCATGTATTCGGCATGTCGCCGGGCAGCAAGGCCTGCTGCTCCATCGAACCGCAGGGCGCTCAGTACCCCGGGTTTGAATGTCCCTTCAGCGCAACTGCCGGCAATCACGTCTTGGCCGCTCACCGTGCCGCGCGTACGAATTTCGTTGACCCAGCTCAGCATCTCGACCTCCACGGCAGACGGGCTGACCCGGACCGTACTGTAGCCACTTCCCTGGCCTACTGCGGCGCCTGATGCAGGAAGGGTCGCATTCGCTTGCGCCACCGTCTCGCTGTATGTGAGACCCGGTGACACCAACTGACCCGCCTGATCGCAGGCACTGAGGGCAAGGAGGGTCAGGGACAAGGCCAGAACGCGAAACGTAGGAATCATAGAACTCCTCGGGCAAGCGTGAGCAGCTGAAGGGACACTCGGTCCCCGTTTTGCCTCTCTGGTCATAAGTCAGGGACGCACCTCGACTGAGGCGCGATCAGAAAGAGGCCTTTGGTCACCCGTGATCTCGTTTGCTCTCAGGAGCAACCCCTCAAACTGAGGTGAACACAGTAGAGGTTCGCCTCGCTCGCAATTTAGGACGTTCCACATGTCTGAGACGTTACAAATACAGCGGTGAAGTCAATCGCTGATCCTTATTTAAGAGCTTGTTTCAGGGCTATCGTAAGACGTGATCCACAGTAGGGCACCCTCAGCCCCTCCCCTGCACGGTGGTTTAACTTTAGCAGAGGGCATGACACTCCCGCCGAGTGCGCATCTGCGTACCGCGACCATCGTCCTGCGTAGTACATGCAAGGGATATGAAAAAGCTAATGTTCGGCTCGCTGCTCGCTCTAACCCTGACCGCCTGCGGAGGTGGTATGGACACCCCCCAGCCCGCCTTCTACTCTGCCGTCGGAACGCAGGACATTCGGGTGATCCCGACCGGCGCAACGGTCTGGTTCAATTTCGGCCATACACAGTGGACAGCGCAGCAAGAGAACGGAGCCGTCGAGGGCAACTGGTACAGCGATGGCGAGCTCGTGGGCCGAACTGTGGGGAACGCGAATGCGGGAAGTGTCGGGCTGATCATGGGTCTGAACATGATGTCGGCTTCAGGCGCGTTCTCAGGGAATAACTTACGAGACGGCAGGACCTGAGGTGGGCGAGGGGAGCGGCAAGATCCAGATGACCCGGCGCTGAGCCTCGTTCTGAGGCTGATTCTGTTTCTTCCAGTGATGATCCTGCGCCGCCTCAGCCCCGGCCCCAAGCGTCACCGCGAGATATTAAATTGGTTGACCTGTTCGGGCGTAGCGTGGCGCAGGGCTACGAACTGGCAGATCTGGTGTCCGCTCAGGCGTGATGACTGCGCGCGCTGCTATTGACCCACCGACCTACCCTGCTGCGGCTTCGGCCCCGGCAGGGTGGGCCTCTTGTGCGATCACGCGCTGCCCATGTGCCCGATAAGCTGTAGCCATGTTCCACGACCCCCCATGACGTGCTCATCATCGGCGGCGGCTTCGCTGGCTTAAGCGCCGCCCTCTACACTGCGCGCTCGCACGGGTCGAAGGGACGGGCACCGGCGTGCAGCTGCACTTCGCGGATGGCACGAGTGCTGAGCGGGCGGTGCTCTACACGCACGGGGAGCGCCGACTGCGCGCCAACTTGGCCGAGGCCTTGGGCTGTGAGATGACGGCGGCAGGGATCAAGGTCGACCCGTTGATCCACCGGACGACGGTGCCGGGCGTGTACGCGGCCGGAGACGTGAGCAGCGGGAATGAGGTGGCCTTCGTAGTGGCGGGGGGCGGGAAGGCGGCGATGCAGGCGGCCTTCGAGATCTACTATGACGATCTGCCTGTAGCCGCGCGGGCGTAAGGCGATAAAGTCCCACCCCGCCCAGGCACGAAGCCGAGGCGGGGTGGGACTTTATCGTGTTTCGGGTTCTCAATCCGCCTTCATCCGAGGGAACGACCCTTGTCAGAACTGCTTGGCAAAACCCTTCGTGGAACATTGCCTCTGCCATGCGACCCTATCCAGTATGTACAGAGTCACCATCACAGGACGCGATGGCACAGTGACCATGGATTTGACCCACACCTTGGCATCGGTGGCTCTGTTGACTTTTGATACTGCGATGACCTTCCCTGGCAAGACCATTACCTTGACCCAGGATGGTGTAGAGCTCAAAAAGCGTCAGTTTTCTGGCTTAGACGTCCTGACCTCTTGAACAAAGTGGGGTGTGTCGCAAGGAGAGGGGCCAGGGGGCGACTTCTGGCCCCTCTGTCCACCCACGCTCCAGCGGGGATACTGTGGCCCTGTGCAGCACCTCTCACTGCCCGAGATTCCCTTGCACCTGGGCGCTCTATACGAGCGCGCCGGCCTGGGCTTACCCCCGAACGCCCTGCACCGAGAGCTGGCTGACTTCCTCGGCTGCCATCGGGAAATTCATGCCGCCGCCTGGGCGTTGTGGGCCACCGAGCTGCAGCTGACCGGCCGCGACCTCGGCGGCTGGCTCGACGATGACTTCTTCGAGGCCGTGCCAGTCGAGTAAGGTCATCTTGAACGCTTGTGGACACCGCTGACCCTGAATGTTTACGCTGAGGTATGGACCGGCAGAATGACCCCTGTTACGCGGACCGGAGCGCCCGGCAAATCGAGGCGTGGCTTGAGCGGCAGCGGCGCCGAGTCCAGGAGATCGTGGCCCGGCGAGAAGAACTGGCTGCCACCGAAGCCCAGCAGCGGGCAGAGGGGGAGGAAGTCCAGCGCCGCTGGGAACTCCCGAAGTGAAAAGACAGGTCTCAACACAGCTGTGCAAGCACGCCCTACGTTGTGCGCATGACCCAGCTTTTGAAGTTCACGCTCTCAGGCACGGTATAACCGTCCCACCGCTCACCTTCTGGCAGGCACGCGTCCTGCTGCTCCTGACCTTGGAGTCCAAGTCGCTCAACGATGTGGCCGTCCGGATCGCCCTCCGGGGCGCCATGCTGGACCTGTCCCGCGTGCAGCAGCTCCTGGGTGAGTTGACTGCGCTGGGTCTACTAGAGCACACGCCGAAGAGGGGACATGCGGGTGGGCGCTACTGGCTGGGATCTGGCGCAGCGGTCGAGGATGCTCTCGATCACGCCTACGCAGTCGTGAAGGGCGGCACGCCGCCATCACGCCAGAAGTAGGTCTACCCTGGGCCATGTCTCAGCACTTGATCCTGATCCCGACCGCCCTGGAAGGCGCGCAGCTCGACATCGCCCTATATGGGGGCACGTACCGCGTGGCTGGCACCGTGGCCGGCACGCAGGTCTTCTGGTTCGACCTCAGCCCGACCTCCGCCGCGCCCTTCGACGAGGTGGTCGAGCGGCGGTGCCCGGGGAGGATGCCAGCATGATGGCGACGGTGTGGCATGCGGGGCTGAGCAGCGCAGCCGGGGTGCTGACAGTGCATGCGGAGGGGCAGGGCGAGGGCACAGGCCGGGTGGACTGGACGTTGGGGCCGGAGGCGGCGGTGGAGTTGCAGGAGTGGATCAAGCGGTGAGGCGGGGCTCTGGCATATGCCAGGGCAATGGGTATCTTGTCTTACCTAAATCCTCTTAGATAAGAGAAAGGCTTTCCGACCATCCAGCCCTCGCAAATCTATGTCATCACAGAAACGCTCAAGGCCAACAACCAGTTTGCCAGAGCCTCCCGTAATCCATCCCCAATTTTCCTCTCTATTCCTGACAGGCGCAGATTTCAACCCTCGACCTCACCCTCTCTACAGACCCCTCCTATACCCCTCAAAATAATTTGGAGGGCCCTTCCTGGCCCTCCTGTGAGCTTGCATTTTCTATGCGCTCCAGCACGCAGAATTCCGTTCTCAATTCTCCACAAGGGGGACCGAAATAACCTAGAACGAGATCAAAGCGTGAAAGGCTGGGTCATTCCCAGCCTTTCCTGTTCATCGGTGTAACGGGTTCCTCTCCTTCACTCGCGCGCGACAGGCTTCTCTAGGACGCCGGCAGCCGTCAACGCCGCAGGCAGCCAGCCCGGAATCAGCTTCTGACCGCTCCGGATGTCACGCAGCCGCGACGTCTCCATGTCGACCTTCTTCTGGGCCAGCGTCAGGAGTGTGTCGACCTGCTCACGTTCACCAACGAATACGCCATCGGCGTCGGCCACCACGAGGTCGCCAGGCCGAACCATGATCCCGCCCGCACTGATCGGGTAGTTGACTCGCCCTGGGACAAACTTAGTCGGACCATTGGGATTGGTTCCCACCGAAAACACCGGGAAACCCAGGTTCTGAATTTCCACCGAGTCACGAATGGCCGCGTCGATGACCACACCCGCCAACCCTATGGCCATGCATTGACTAATCATGATTTCGCCCATTAGAGCGCAGGTCTGATCGCCCTTACCGTCAATGACCAACACATCCCCAGGTTGGGCAATGGCCATCGCCGCATGGATCATCAAATTATCGCCTGGACGCACCTCGACGGTAATGGCAGGACCTGCCAGACGCATGGCGGAGCTCAATGCACGGACGCGGCCATGTAAGGTGCCTCGGCGTCCGGCAACGTCTGCCAGGATCGACGCAGCGAACCCGGAAGCACGGGCGACCAGTTCGGGTGAGGTGCGTTCGACATCATTGCGAAGGTATTCAGAGTCAGGAATGCGCATGGTGGGTTCTCCTGGAGGGGATGGGTCGGGCGACCCAGGCACGGAAGGCCGAGCGGATGCTCCGTCGCTGTACTGCAAAGACGGGTTCAGGGAGCGCTTAGAGCAAACCGAGCAGTGCTGAGCACATCCGGATTCACGGGCGTCACGGGTCCTTCTCCCTTGAGGGTGCGGATCAAATTCTCCGCGGCGCGGCGACCCGAATTGTCGCGTGCCTCAGTCGTCACCCCACCGACATGCGGGCTCATCAGGAGGTTATCCAGACCATGCAGGTGGCTGCCTGCTGGCAGAGGCTCCTCTTCGAACACATCCAGGGCCGCCGCCGCGATGGTGCCTTGGCGCAGGGCATCGGCAAGCGCGACCGTGTCGACCACTCCACCACGGGCCGTGTTGATCAGGCATGCGCTGGGCTTCATGCGCTGGAGACGTTCTGCATTGATGAAGTGACGGGTATTGGCATTCAGGGGGATATGGAGACTGAGGTAATCGCTTTGCTCAATCAACGCGTCGAGGTCGACATACGTGACCCCATACTGAGCCGCGAATTCCGCATCACGGTACTCCTCGTAGGCCAGCAGGGTCATGCCAAAAGCGTGTGCGCGCTTCGCCACTTCCTTACCAATACCGCCCAGTCCAGCCAGGCCAAGTGTCTTGCCATGCAGTTCGGTGCCTTCGTAGCGCTTGAATCCACCTGCATTCATCTCCGCCCAGTTCTTGGCGGTGTGGCGTGCACAGCCGAGCATCATTGCCAGGGTCCATTCCGCAACGGCGTACCGATTGACGTTCGGCGTATTGCAGACCACGATCCCGTGCCGCGTGGCGGCGGCCACGTCAATGCTGTCGAAGCCCACGCCCGTTCGGGAAATGACCTTCAGCTCCGGTGCGGCTGCCAGGACCCGATCAGTGAAAGGCTCGTTGGCGATAATCGCACCCGACACGCCGTCCAGCAGGGCTAGCAAGTCGTCCTCTGTACGTTTCTGGAGAGCGGGAGCATAGACCGGCTCGAAGCCCTCGGAGCGGAGAAGAGCATCAACCTCTCCGCCAGGGTGAAGAAAAATAGAAGTGACAAGGATTTTCTGTGTCATAGGCGACCTCTAATGGGGTTGAGAAGTTGACTCACTGACGCGACAGCGGCAGAAGGTCGCGAATGTCTTTCTCGTAGGTGTTCCAATACGTCGTGTATTTGGGGGGGGTCATGTACCGAAGGGTCAAGCCCAGGTTTTTCATTTCCTGCTTGTGCTCTTCAGAGTTCGCGACTTTCTGGATAGCCTTACTCAGGACGTTGACGACGGCAGTAGGTGTCCCGGCGGGTGCTGCAAAACCACGGGAAGCAGAACTTTCCAGCTTGTACCCGTAGGCGGCAAACGTAGGCACATTCGGGTAGAAGGGGCTGCGGCGATCATCCATTACACCGAGGATGCGCACCTCACCGGTTTTGTACTGACCCAGGAGATCGCCGACATTCCCACCAAACACGTCAATTTTTCCGCCAAGTAGGGCAGTTGTCGCTGCAGCGATGCCTTGAGAGAAGTGCACAGGAGCAAACTTCACGCCCGCCATCTTCTCCAGTTGCAGAATCGCGAAATGCTCATCGGTCTGGAGGCCCGTGGTAGAGATCGTGATCTTCCCAGGATTGGCCTTGGCCGCTGCAATGACGTCTTTAAGGGTCTTGTAGGGGCTGTCCTTGCGTACTGCGAACAGGCCGGGGTCCACGACATGCAGCGCCAATGGGAGGAAGTTGTCGCGTTTGTAGGTGGCCTGCCGCGCAGGGTCGAGATAGGTCACCACGGCGGACGGAAAGTTCGTGTTACCAATTGTGTAACCATCGGGTTTCGCCTGAGTGAGGGCAACGTACCCAAGCTGGCCGCCAGCGCCGGGACGGTTCACGACAACGACAGGCACGCCGAGTTCCTTCTCCAAGCCTTTGGCGAGCAGTCGGGCACCCACGTCAGTACTGCCGCCAGCGGCGAAGCCGACGATGATCTGAAGGGTCTTGCCTTTCTCTGGGAAAGTGGCGCCCCGCGTCTGGGCGGCTGCCGGCGAAGACGACAGGCTCGCGGACAGAAGGAGGGTGGTCACAGTGATCAGGCCTTGCTTGGGGGTGAATTTCATGGCGAACCTCAGTGGGTGCTGCGCAGGGCAACAGGGAATGAATCGCGGATGAAGGGCCGAGGACAGGCGTAGAGCATCGGAGGGACTTTCATTGGAGAAGACAGGCAGAAACTTCGGCGGTCAGGTGGGATAAAACGGTCGATGCGTGCTGACATGCCGCTCTAGACGAGTCAGGTGCTGCGTCGCTGCCACCGGGGCAGGAGCGGCCGGTAGGCAGGCGAAAGCAGAACTAGGACAGCAGCCAGCAGGAACCCAACCGCGATCGGGCTTTGCAGGAAGATGAGTGGGCTGCCCTGAGACAGTTCCAAGGATTGACGGAGGGACCGTTCCATCAATGGGCCGAGCACGAGCGCAAGGATGATCGGGGCGATCGGGTAATCGAGTTTGCGCAGGATGTAGCCGATGACGCCGAAGATCAACATCACGTAGATGTCAAAGACGGAGTTGTTGATGGTGTAGGCGCCCACCACCAGCAATGCGAGAATGATGCCGATCAAGATGGACTGCGGAATTTGTAGTACCCGGACCCAGATGCCGATGAGGGGAAGATTCAGGATCAGCAGGATGATGTTGCCAACGTAGAAGCTCGCGATGACACCCCAGGCCACGTCTGGGTGCTCCTGAAAGAGGAGCGGGCCGGGCACCAGGCCTTTCATCAGAAACGCGCCCATCAGCACCGCGACCGTTGGGGAGGCGGGGATGCCCAGGGTGAACAAAGGGATGAGGGCGCCGTTGGCGTGCGCATTGTTCGCGGTTTCTGGTCCGGCGACCCCTTCGATCGCGCCATGGCCGAAGCGCTCGGGGTGCTTGGCCGCTTTGCGCTCCACGACGTAGGAGAGCAAGGAGGACACAGAACCCGTCATGCCGGGCACCAGGCCTAGAAGAGTACCGATGACGCTGCCACGCAGAATCGGTGCAGTGGAGTCTCGCAGGTCCTGACGGGTGAGCATGAGGGAGCTCATGGCGTGAGCGACCACAGGTCGCAAGCGACTCTAGGCAAGGAGCAGGATCTCACTCAAGCCGAACAGCCCCATGACGACAGCCACGAAGCTTAAGCCGTCGAGAAGTTCAATATGACCAAACGTGAAGCGCGGAAGACCCTGAACCGGGTCAAGCCCGACGAGCGCCAGAAGCAGCCCAAATAGACCCATCATGAGGCCCTTGACTAGGGATTTACCCGCCAGGCCCATCAGCAGCGAGAGGCCCAGCAAGGTGAGTGCCGCGAATTCTACTGGTCCGAATTGAAGAGCGAGACGCGCGAGGCTGCCAGCCGCGAGGACCAGGGCAATAGTAGCGAACGTGCCCCCCACGAACGAGCCGATGGCAGAAATGGCTAGGGCAGCTCCTGCACGGCCTTTTTTGGCCATCTGGTGTCCATCGATGGCAGTGACGGCCGAGGCGGCCTCGCCTGGAACGTTAAGCAGCACGCTGGTGATGGTGCCGCCGTAGGCCGTGCCGTAGAACAGTGAGGTCAACATGATGATCGCGCCGGTGGCGGGCAGTTGGAAAGTCAGGGGGATCAGCAGGGCCGTACCAGCGACAGGGCCGATGCCGGGCAGAACGCCGATGAGGGTACCAAGGACAGACCCCAGCAGCGCATAGAGCAGGTTCTGCCACTCCAGCGCGATTCCGAAGCCATGCATCAGGTTGGTGAGTGAGTCCATGACTGGGTTCCTTACAGCCCGAGCTGCTTGAGAAAAGACAGGGAGGCGAGGGGCAGTTCGACATCGAGGTAGCGCGTCAGAATCTGGAACAGGCCGACACTGAACACCACGGCAACGATCAGGGTGGTCAGGGGACGCACCCGTTCCAGGCCCAGCAGGAGGAAGACCAGCAGGACGAAGACGGTAACCTGAAAGCCAAGCACGGGCAGCAGCAGGCCAGTGAGGATCAGGGCTCCAAGTACGGCTCCGACGCGCAGGAGTGCGCGCCCAGTAGGCATCGCTTGCTCCTCTTCCCTCTCTGGACTCCCACTGATCGCCGGATCAACGGCTACTGGCTTGCGGGACGCCCGGGTCGCTTGAAGGAGTTGAACGAGAGCCAGGAGGCTGAGAAGGCCGCCGAGCCAGACGGCGAAAAAGCCTGCTCCCGGACCGAGAGGGGTGTAGTACTGGAGTCTCAACGCTTGCCACACAATGAAGGCAGCAAAGAGCAGAAGGATGACGGCGGCGATTTGCTGAGGTCGGTGCATAGTGTCTCCCGAGGTCACGGTTCAGTCCTGACGCTGACGGGAACGACGAGCAGCTACCGGCTCGGCCGAGACATTGAGCCCTTGTTGTCCGGTGGACCAGGCGCCCGAGGCCTCCCCAATGGTCCGGGCGGCCCGCATGACCTCTTCTACGAGAGTCTCGACCTGCTCGGGG
Organism: Deinococcus sp. Leaf326; assembly: GCF_001424185.1. Taxonomy (NCBI): domain Bacteria; kingdom Thermotogati; phylum Deinococcota; class Deinococci; order Deinococcales; family Deinococcaceae; genus Deinococcus; species Deinococcus sp. Leaf326. The sequence continues at coordinate 12,157 of NZ_LMOM01000041.1, forward strand.
GTGACCCGTTTCTCGTGGGCAGTGATCCCTACAGCGGCCTTGACGGTCTGGTCCGACGTCCTGACGGGTGCAGCGACCGCGAAGATCTGCTGGAGGCGTTCACTCCGGCTGATCGCGTAGCCTTGCTGGGCGACTTCGTCAAGCCGGGCTTCCAGTGCGGGCCGATCCAAGCGCTGACCATTAGCGAGCACGACTTCCGGATGGTGTTCGAGCAGGGCATAACGATCCGCAACCTGCATTGAGGCAGCGAGCACGAGGCCGGGGGCCCCGAGCAGCAGAGGAAGGCGCTGACCCACCGGGAGGGTATGCGCGAACGGCGTCCGTCCCTCGACACGCTGCACGACAACACGTTCCATCCCTGCCCGGACATACATGGTGACGGTTTCCTGGGTATTGAGGGCGACCTGCTGAAGAACGGGCAGTGCGGCCCGGTTCAGGCTGTCATTCATCAGGAACGCGTAGGCCAGGGGCAGCGTGCCGACATCGAGCTGATATCCGGTTTGAATCTTTTGAACGAGGGACCACTGCTCTAAAGAGGCGAGGAAGCGAATCACAGTGGCCTTGGACATGTCGGTCCGGACACTGAGTTCGGTGAGGGTAAGGGAGCGATCTGAACGTGCGAGGACGTCGAGCAAGGTAAACGCACGTTCGACGGCGCGGATGGAACCCGCGGCTAGGTCCTTTTCTATCATTGTTTCACCTAGTGAACCTTTGTTTTATTTTCCGATATTCTGGCAGGACGAATGATGACAGTCAAGTCAAGTGACACGCTGTCGCCAAGGTGATGGCCGATTGAGTGAGGGAACACGAGTGAAATTTCTCGACCAACACGGGCGTTTGCAGCCTTATTTCCCGTAGAACGCCTGAGTTTGATAGGTTGAGCACCCCATGACCCTTGCGCTATACCAGGGCAGCTTGCTCGCGCAGACCCGCGAGTGGACGAACCTCCACGACGAGGAATTGCGCCGCCGTGCCGTGAAAGCTGCGGCGGACAAGGACGTCGACGCTCTGATCTCCCTGACCACGGCCTATCTCGCGCATCAGGGTGGCAGCGGTGTCCTGACCAGTCCACGTACGGTCGAGGCCTATGCCCTGGGCACCCGGCAGTTCGTCGAGTACGCCACGGCTCAGGCTCTCAGCCTGCTTCGGCCAGGTCGCCACGATGCGCAGGGGTACATCAACGCCCTCCTCGCTGCTGGGCGCAAACCTGCGGGGGTCCAGCTCAAGGTCGCATCGGCAGGTTGCCTCTACCGTGCCCTGCGCTGGGCCGGCGCCACGGAGGCTGACCCCTTCCGCGATACGAAGGTCCCCAAGGACCGCACGCCGGGGATCATCAAGCGCCCGCCTTATACCGAGGACGAGCTGGCGGATGTGCTCGAACATGCCGACGTGCACGCCAAGTTCCTGCTCTTCCTGACGGCCCATGCTGGCTTGCGCATTAGCGAGGCCCTGGCGCTGGAGTGGGATGACCTCGACGAGGTAGCCAAGCGCTTGCATGTGCGCAGCGGCAAGGGCCGGAAGGGTCGAGTGGTGGCCATGAGCACCAGCCTCGCGCGTGCAGCCCGTCATTACCGAGGCCTCTATGGACCAGGCGGCCCAGACCATACCGATGGGAAACGGACGACGCCCAGTACCCATCTCTTCCGGTATAGGCATGCCATGACCGCCCGACACCACATCAGCAAAGCCTTCGCCCTGGCCGGGGTGGACTTCAGAGGCTTCCACCCCGGACGCAAGTACGCCGGAACACGGNATGCCATGACCGCCCGACACCACATCAGCAAAGCCTTCGCCCTGGCCGGGGTGGACTTCAGAGGCTTCCACCCCGGACGCAAGTACGCCGGAACACGGTTGCTGCAGCAGATCAAAGACTTCGGCCGAGTGGCCGCTCACCTGGGCCATGAATCCGTCGACACCACCCGCAAGGGCTACGCTCAGCTCGCTGCCGACGACCTCAAGGATGATCTCGCCGGCTGGTGATCTCTATCACCGTCCCTGCCCACGTACCGAGGGTGCGCAACCGCTCACCTTGCTCCGCCGTAAGCCGCGAGACTGGACCCCTGGCCACGGTGGCCTGAAGACTGCCGTTGCGTTTCAGCCGACCTTTCCAGCTGTACACGGTGACCGAGACCCCAAAGTGATCGGCAATCTCCTGATTCTTGTGCGTTCCGCGTGCGATCCATTCAAGCGCCGCGAGGCGGCGCTCTTCGAGTTGAGCACGGGAATAACGGGTAGGCTGCCATCCAGGCATGCCCCAAGACTATCAATGCTGAGCCGTGACGTGATYAATAAAGTGCGTCTGAAAAAGGTCAGGGCGGGGACTTTGCCAACCGACGCACCATCAAACGGATCATGACTTCGTACACGAGGTTCTCAGCGGTTTCGACCAAGGCCTCGTCG
>NZ_LMOM01000041.1:14588-14794 GCF_001424185.1 Deinococcus sp. Leaf326
CTCGTCGTCCCTCGCCATACGTCTGGATTTCCCCAACCAGGCGAACGTCCGCTCCACCACCCAACGGCGCTTCAGGACGACAAATCCTTTCGGCACCTCCACGATACGTGGAGGTGCATCTTTTGGTGCCCAGGTGCCCTGCCAACCCGACCAAGGATGTTTGACGATCTCCATGGTCCAGCCCAGATGCGTGTTGATCTCTCCAG
>NZ_LMOM01000041.1:14822-15025 GCF_001424185.1 Deinococcus sp. Leaf326
AACCCGACCAAGGATGTTTGACGATCTCCATGGTCCAGCCCAGATGCGTGTTGATCTCTCCAGCGAGTTTCCCGGTGTACCCCGCATCCGCCCACAGGTACTGCATCCGAGGAAAGACATTGGGGAGATCCCGCAGCAGGAGAATTGCACCCGTGCGGTCCTGGATGTCCGCCTCGTGGACCTTGATCGCCATGACCAGCCCT
>NZ_LMOM01000041.1:15087-19482 GCF_001424185.1 Deinococcus sp. Leaf326
AGGGGGAAAAGAACGTGCCACTCGGCGTCCGTCAGATCGTTCGGATAGGCAGATCGGGACATGGGCGTATCACCTCAGCCCAATCGTCCACCTTTGTTGCTGCGGGAAAAACCTGTACCAGCACGTTTTTCAGACGCACTTCAGACGCATTAAGCGCTCGTTTTTAGAGGCTACTTCAACTGAGAGAGCTTCTACTCCTAGTCATCAATCCATTTGGGCTCGTTCCGGCCGCCTATATACCCCCTATCCTCTCTCCATGCGCTTTCTCACCTACCGTGGCCTTGACGCCTCCCGGGTACACCGGCAGCTCAGAAGGGTACAGGAAGCCATCGAGCGCGACGATTTCAAGACGCCTGATGTCAAGAAACTGGCCCAGGGGAACTACTACCGGGCCAAACTGGATGACACCAACCGTTTATTGCTGACATTTATGAAGCGCGTTTCCGAACGCGGTCCAGAGACGGTCTGCCTCGCGCTGGAGATCATCCACCAGCACGCCTATAACAAGTCACGCTTTTTGCGGGGCGCCCGAATTGACGAAGCGCGACTGCCAGACTTTGATGCGGCGGAGGCGGACATGGTCGCCATTCCCGTACGTTATCTGCATCCTACCCGTCAGGAGGTTCACCTGCTGGACAAGGTCATCTCCTTCGACGATGCCCAAGACATGGTCTACCGCACACCTCCGCCCGTTATCTTGGTCGGCTCGGCAGGCAGCGGCAAGACGGCGCTGACGCTACAGAAACTGCGCGAGGTTCCCGGTCAGGTACTGTACGTGACTCTCTCGCCTTACCTTGCGCAAAGTGCCGCCGAATTGTACGGAGCGAATGGCTTCGACAATCCGGCACAGGACGTTGCGTTCTTGTCTTTCGCCGACTTTCTGACCACCATCCACGTACCTAGGGGGCGTGAGATCACTTTCCGGGACTTTGGAGACTGGGTGGCTCGGCAGTCCGGGCTAAAATTCACCGACGCGCATGCGCTCTTCGAAGAGTTCCGGGGTGTACTTAGTAGTTCGCCGGAAGGGCCTCTCTCGCGTGAGGTGTACCTGTCCCTGGGCATTCGCCAGAGCATTTACAGTGTCGAGCAGCGGCCTGCCGTATACGACCTGTTCATCCGCTTCCTCCAATGGCTAGGGGAGGTAGGACTATACGACGCGTCGCTGGTGGCCTCCGACTATATGCAACATGTTCAACCGACAGCCGACTTTGTGGTGGTCGACGAAGTACAAGACCTCACAGCGGCACAACTGGCCCTCATCCTAAAAACGCTGAAGATTCCGGGGCAGTTCCTCCTGTGTGGCGATTCCAACCAAATTGTTCATCCCAACTTCTTTTCGTGGGCGGCTGTGCGCGCGCTGCTTTGGCAGGACACGGCCCTCGCCGAGCGGCAGGCTGTCAGTGTGCTGCAGGCGAATTTCCGCAATGCTGCGGAGGTGACGCGGGTGGCCAACGCTCTGCTGAAGGTTAAACACGCTCGTTTTGGTTCGGTTGACCGGGAGAGCAATTTCCTGGTGCGTGCGATGGCGGACGAGGCGGGATCAGTCACCCTGCTGCCGGACGAGTCCCGCGTCCGTCGGCAACTTGACGAACAGACCCGTGACTCGACTGCTTACGCTGTGCTGGTCCTCCGGGACGAGGACAAGGCCGCCGCCAGACGGGTATTCAGTACGCCCCTGGTCTTCAGCGTCCACGAGGCCAAGGGGCTGGAGTACCCCAGCATCATCCTGTACAACTTCATCAGCAGTGCTCGCCAAACCTACGCCGACATCGTTCAGGGGGTCACGCCCGCTGACCTGCAACGCGATGAATTGAATTATGCTCGCGCCAGGGACAAGGCCGACAAGTCATTGGAACTCTACAAGTTCTACGTTAATTCCCTGTATGTGGCCGTGACCCGCGCTGTGCAGCAGGTCGTGCTAGTTGAAGCCGACATTCGGCATCCGCTGTTGGCACTGCTAGATGTGAATTTAGGCGACGGCGCCGAACAGTTCCGAGGCCAGAAGGCGTCGCGGGATGACTGGGAACGTGAGGCGAGCAAGCTGGAATTGCAAGGTAAACAGGAGCAGGCCCGCGATATTCGCCGCCGGATTTTGCGACAGCAGGAAGTTCCTTGGCCGGTCTGGACCCCCATTGCCCTGGCCAGGGCGCAGTCGGACACGCAGGCCCATCCCGGCGACGTGAAGCGGGCGCGCGAGCTGACCGACTACGCTCTGCTGAGTCTGGACACGCGCTTGCTGGAAGAACTGGCTGCCCTGAAGATTAAACCCGCTCAGTCATTTTTGCGCAACCCTGAAAAAGACCGCCGCATCCAGCGCCAGGCAGTCGTGGAGAAATACCGCAAACCCTACGTGACTGGCAATCTACGAGCGGTGCTGACGGATATCGACAGATATGGGGTAGATCACCGTACCCAGGAGAACCTGACGCCCCTGATGCTAGCGGTGCAGTCCGGGAATGTGCCACTGGTCATGGCGCTGCTAGAGCGCGGCGCATCCCCAACCCAGACCGACCTGTATGGTCGCACACCCCTGGTGCTGGCGCTGGAGGGGGCTATGCGGGACGCAGCATATGCTGAAGGGGTTCTCGGTGTCATGTGGGACGGCCTACGCCCCACGGCCCTCGATGTGCGAGTGGCTGACCGCTTGGTACGCCTTTCCTCCGAGGGAGCTGAGTTCTACTTCCTGAGCGTAATGTTGGCGCTGCTACCTCACTACGCCTCTAGGCTGGTCCGTCCGGACCTGACTCCACGCGAAGTGGAAGAGAGGCGGACTGGATTTTTCATTGATGCCTTGCAGGAGAATCTCGACGCTTTCCCCCTAGGGGTGCTGTCGGAAGCCAGACGTAAACGGAGCTATTTCAACCATGTGCTCGCGCGGGCAGAGGTGAACAGCACCTACGCGCCCGCACGCCGGTTGTGGCAGCGGGTCAAGCAGTGCTTCTATGTCCTCAATCCCGACATGCAGGTGCGGCTGAAGCTCGCGCCCGACGCCGAAGGGGAGTGGGTTGAGGTAGGGCTGCTCTCCGACCCGCTCGGACGCGGGTGGCTGGCAGTCGACAGCACAGCCTGACCCCGTCGCACTCGCACTCGACTACAAGGCTCATCTCGACTCCCTGCCCTCAGCGCCTGACACTGTGCAAGAAATGGCATCCTGAAGGTAGTGCGGCATCACGAAGGGCAGGATCTATGTCTGTGACGATCCCCAATATTGCCCGTTTGCACGCTGACATCCTGGCAACCTACCGAAAAGCCGGATCCTCATCGCCGCCTGGATGTCCCTAAGGCGGCTCGCGGAGGTGCTTTTCTTTGGAATGTGTTGAGTATCGGTGGTGCGCAGGTATTAAAAAGGCCGTATAGGACGGCTTAAGTTTTGCTTGCTCACAGGAGGGGTAGGAAGGGGCCTCCAAATTGTTTTGAGGAGTAACCCGGGGGCGACCACGTTGCGAGGGGCCTTGGCGGCGACCGGGGCGGCTTCGGGCTGTACGGGGGCAGGAGCCGCCTCCGATGCTTCGGTGGGGGCAGCAGCCGGGGCTTCCTCCCTCTCCAGGGCCGCCACGGGCAGTGCAGGGGCAACCGGGGCCACGTCGGCAGGGGCTTCCACTTCGGCGGCGGGCAGTTCAGGTGCGGCCTCGGGCTCGGGGGCGTCCTGCGCTTCGGGCGCGGCGTCCGATTCCGGGGCGACGGGGGCAGCCTCGACCTCGGCGGGGGCTTCGGCCGGAGCGTCGGCGACGGGGGTGGCCTTAACCCCAGCAGCCTTCAGGACCTCGCGGGCTTCCGCGTCAAGGCGCACGATCTTGCGGCGGAGGGCGGCATGGGCCGCGTTGCCGCCCTGACCGTTTTCCAGGCCTTCGTCGACGATGGCGAGCAGGCGCACACGACGGGGTTCCAACAGTCTGACCCTCTGACAGACGCGGTGCATGACAACCCCATACCTCCGTTTCTCCACACGTGGTCCCCCAGAACACCAGTTCACACACGGGGGAGAGCGAGACGGCACGCTCAGATCTGCTTGCACAGGGACTCGGTCAGGCGGCCAGTGGATTCAGGAACGGCCTCCCTTTTCCCGCGAACTCCCGATCGGTATGACCCCGGACGGCCCGCGCGAGACTGACCTGCCCCGGAGAGGCGGGCGCTTACCCCAGCGATATGGCAGGTACCGACTTCTCGACGTCTTCGCCACGATACGGCGTGTCTGGGAAGCCTCGTACTGGCGCCGCAGCATGCGCGGTAGCTGAGGTCACGCTCAGCCCTCCCCATCTTCCACTTTAACTCTGCCGCACGTCTGGTAGAACACGCTGCACGAAGCGTTTCAACATGTTCTGGTAGTGTTCTGGATCAATATTCCAGGGCCGCAGATGCTCGGCACCCTCAACCCGGTGATACTCGACGAGATCG
>NZ_LMOM01000042.1 GCF_001424185.1 Deinococcus sp. Leaf326
TGTATCTCAACCGCTTGCTGCACTTCTTCACGAAAAACGCAGAATTTCTCGGCCAGCACGGCTATTCATTGTCCTACGCGAGGTGCAACTTCTGAGTAGGACGCATTGAGGACCTCATAGGAAATTCCTCGTCTCAGCAGCGAGAAAAGGAAAAGAGTAGGGGAAGGAAGGACTCAAGGCATTGGCGCAAACGTCTGCCTGATCTAAACGCAGATCCTCGACCGGCACCTGGGCAGGAAGAGAGCAAACTGCACCGTCACGGTGAGTAAGGTGGCACAATTGATCTGACGTAGCAATGACTTGAAAGTCACCTAAGAAGCGTCCAGGGCGAGCATTACGCGTCAGTCAGCTGGCTCACACAGGACATGAGAACGGCCGATCCTTCAGGGAACCGGCCGTCATCAAGTGCAGAGGTGTCGTTAGGGCTTGCGGCCCCAACCGGAGGACGCTGGGGGAGAAGCTTCCGGGGCTGCTGCAGGCGCCTCCGCGGCTGTCTTCCGGGGGGCACGCCCAGGGGTTTGAGCCACCTGGATGTTTTGGTAGAGCGTGGTGTACCGGTCCGGCTGAATGACCCGGCTCGCTGCCGCTTCAGGGGAAATGATCTTCATTCGCGCTGCCCGGGCGAGTTGCTCATCCATGAGCACCGACTCGGACGCGTTCGTCGTCATCTGGTCGTAATACTTGTTCAGGTCCCCACTCCCGTCCTTGATGAGGGTTTCGATGGGGCCTTCATTGAGCATGACTTCCAGGATGACCTGCTTGCCGCTGCCGTCCTGCTTAGGCACAAGCTGCTGGGTGATGACGGCGCGGAGCGAGGCGGCGAGCTGGGTCTTGATCAGGTTGACTTTGCCCTCTGAGGTCACGTCCAGAATGCGACTGATGGCCTGGGGCGCACTGTTGGTGTGCAGGGTGCCCAGGACCAGGTGACCGGTCTCGGCGGCGGTGAGGGCGGCTTCGATGGTTTCCGGGTCGCGCAGCTCGCCGACCAGGATGATGTCGGGCGTTTGCCGCAGGACGCCCCGGAGTGCCCGGGCGAAAGACTCCGTGTCGTTGTGGACTTCGCGCTGGGAGATGATGCTCTTGAGGTCCTCGTGCTGGAATTCGACCGGGTCCTCAATGGTGATGATGTTTTTGGCGAAGTTCTCGTTGATGTGCCGCACGAGTGCGGCGAGGGTGGTGCTCTTGCCCATGCCGGTGGGGCCCGTCACGAGGACCAGGCCTCGGGGTAACTCGACGAGCCGTTTGAGGAGGGGGATGATCTTTTCCTCGTTGATGAAAGTGAGGTCATCGAGGAGGGGCGGATTCTTCGGAATGGGGCGGAAGGTCAGGAAGGGACCGCCACTCTGGAAGGCGGCGTTTACGCGGAAGCGCAGGTTCTCCGTGCTGAACTGGAAATCAGCTTCCTGGTTCTTGCGGAATTCCTTGGCGGGCTCTTTCCCCATGATGAGCTCGACCAATTCGTCCATCTCGGAGATCTTGAGTTTCGGTAACCCCTCAACACTCTCCCAGGCGCCGTTAACTTTAACTTTGGGGTAGTTCCCGTGCTTGAAGATGATGTCGCTGGCTTTGTTACTCACCGCGAGTTCGAGGACATTGGAAACGTCTTCCAGTGTGGGGGTGAAGAGGGCCGGGTTGGCGAATTGATCGGCAAATTGGGGGGACGTGGGGTTATGCGTCATAGAAAAGCCTCTAAAGGGAAGGAAGGGGAGAAGGAAAGTCGGTAATGTAGGTTACACAGCTTCGGGATCGCTGGACGTCTCCTCTGCGACTTCGTTGAGGGCTTCTTCGAGATCCTCTACGGCGATGAGACCTTCAGCGACCTTGAGATAGCCGTCCTGGGCGAGCGTGAGCATGCCTTCCTGGCGGGCGATCATCTCCAGCTCGCGGGTCGGGGCGCCCTCGTTGATGCGGTCGCGCAGGGTGTCCGTGACCACCAGCAGTTCGTGGATGGGAAGACGACCCTGGCGACCCTTGATGCAGTGCTGGCAGCCCTCGGAATTGACGGTGCGGTACCTGTCCTTAGGGGCACGAACAGGGGAATCGGCCAGGATGCGGGCGACTCGCTCGGGGAGGGGCGCGGCAGTGGAGCAGTGCTGGCACATCTTACGCACGAGCCGCTGCGCCATGACGCCTTGCAACGACGGGGTGATGTTGTAGTTGGGCACACCCAGGTCGCGCAGGCGCTGCACGGCGCTGGCTGCGGTGATGGTGTGCAGCGTACTGAGGACCTGATGGCCGGTGTTCGCCATGGAGAGGCTGATCCTGGCGGTGACTGCATCACGGATCTCGCCGAGCAGGAGGATGTCCGGATCTTGACGCATCGCGGATCGCAGGCCGGCCTCGAAGGTATACCCGGTGGCCTCGTTGATCTGGGACTGGTTGACCCCAGGCAGGCGGTACTCGATAGGGTCTTCGAGCGTCTGGGTGTTGCGGTCAGGTTTGGCGATGCGCTTCAGGGTCGAGAGGAGCGTGAACGACTTCCCGGAGCCGGTCGGGCCGGTGACGAGCACGAGGCCTTCGGGTTTGCGGATGATCTGGAGGAAGCGGTCCAGGGTGTAGGGATTTAGGCCCAGGTTCTCGACTTCGGGAATGTCGGAGGCGTCCTTGAGGATCCGGAGGACGAGCTTCTCGTTGCCGTCCGTCTGGGGCATGGAGCTGACGCGGAGGTTGATGGTCCGGCCGGCGACGTGGAGGACGAGGCGGCTGTCCTGGGGGACGCGGTTGTTCCCGACGTCCATGCCGGCCATGAGCTTGACCACACGAACGATGTTGCCCATGCCGCTGCGCGCGATGGGGGACTGAAAGTTGGCCGTGAGTTTGCCGTCGATGCGCAGACGCACCTGCAGGCCGTTGATCATGGGTTCGATGTGGATATCCGAGGCGTTTTTGTTGACGCCTTCCAGGATGGTTTCGCGGACGAAGCGGGTGACGGCGTTGTTGGCGTCGTCGAGGGTCGCTTCGGGGATGGCGGTGTCGGTGGCGAGGTCTTCGTGAAGTTCACGCAGGACCGTGCCGGAGGTGTACTGCTCGCGGATCAACTGGTCGAGGACCGGCGTATCGACGACGCGGATTTCGACCTTGGGTTTGCCGCTGCGCTCGGCGACAGCCGTACGGATAAGCAGTTCCCGGTTCGGGGTGTCGGTCACGACGACGAAGACGTCGTTGCGGTCGATGTCGTAGGGGAAGACCCGTTGGGTGGTGCAGGTGTGCTGGTCGAGGAGGCTGGCGACACTGGCCGCAGGGGGCCGGACCTTGATATCGACGTATTCCATTCCGCGGGCGACGGCTTGCGCCTGGAGGGATTGCGCGGTGGTGATACGACCCGTCGAGAGGAGTTTTTGATCGAGCTTGGGATCCATGATTTCGTGGGCCTCGACCCGGCCATAGCCCAGCTGGATCAGGGCGTCGGCGATGCTGATGCGTCGGGGCTGGTCCCGGTGGGAGTCCCGGCTGGTGTGCACGGCATAGGTGTCCTTGCTTTCGGGCAGGGTCACGACGATGGGTTCGGGCGCAATGACCGGCTCCGCGACAGGGGGGATCGGAGCGGGCAGAGCTTCAGCAACAGGTGGGGCAGGGACCGCAGCAGGCTGGAGGGGCGCTGCAGCAGGCAGAGGGGCGGCTTGACTCGCGAGCTTGGCCACATCCACAGGGGGGACATACGCAATGGGGTCACTCACAGCGACCACAGGAGGGACGGGCGTGGCCTCGGCGCCGGCGGGCTCGGCTGCGACCGGAGTGACGACCGCAGGCTCTTGGGGCGCCGGGGGCATCCAGACCGGTTCCTTCGTCTGAGTGGGTTTTGGGTCCGGAATGAGCAGCTTGGGGGAGATGTAGGCGAGGTCAGCTTCTTGCAGGGGATTCGTGCTGGCCCGGACTTCTTCTCCTTCGGAGGTCAGTCCCAGGACGATCTCGCGCTCAGGGTCGAGGGTCTTGATGGACTTGACGGCGAGCGGGAAGCCCATGTCGATGAGGATGCCTGCGATCTTCTGTTCGTCGATAAAGCTGCGGGCCCGGCGGAGCAGTTCGTGGCTGCGGTCGGCTTCGGAAGCGTCATGCATGCCTTTGGGGAGGCTGAGGCGGCCGTAGTGCCAGACTTGGAGACTGAGGCCTTGCTTGAGGCGGGTTTCTAGGGTTTTGAGTTGATTGTCGCTCATGGTTCCTCGGGTAATTTAGGGGTGTAGCACGGCTGTAGACCTCTGTACTATGCGGCATCTTCTGGTTACCACTCCCGCCATCGCCAGGGCCGATAGTCGTCCAGCCACAAGTGAATCCAGTAGGCGAGCAGATAGCCGGGGACAGCAAACCACCAGAAGGCCTGTGGGCCAGGCAAGGCCTTCCAGGTCGTTGGGAAGGCCACCCCAGCGGCATGGAGGGCGAAGAGCGCGAGGGCAAGTACGCCGCCGAAGACGACCACAAAGTACAGGAGGAGCAGTGCCGGCCCCCGCCCCCAGGTGTGGATGACGCCCCGATGTTTGACGAGCATCCCGAGGGGAAGCCAGAGGGCGCCGAAGACTCCCCAGTTGCGCCGGGCTCGGACGCGGGCACGGTGGCCGAGGTCGAGGTCGGGCGTGAGGAGGAGGGTGCCGAAGAGATACCCAGCGACCAAAGCGTTGATCTGGGGTGTCCAGGGCTGCCCGAGGGCCAGGTAGACGCCACCCAGGCCCAGGTTGATCGCGGTGTGGGTATCTCCCGTCGGCATGGGTTAGGGGGTGACGAGCTGCTGGCTCATGGTCTGGGCGACCGTGCCGATCTGGTAGGGCCAGCTGACCTTGAGGGCGCTGCCAGCCTGACCCGCGCCCTGGATGCTGAGGGTGCCGTAGCGGACCTCGTGCGGCTGGAGGCGCAGCACGCTCAGGGTGGGGCGGACTTGACCTGCGGACGCAGTGAGCTGCCGCTCGTCCACCAGAACGCCGTTACTGCCGGCCTTGAGCGTGTAGGAGAGGACCACCACGTTCCCGTCGCGGGCGAGGCTGAACTTGATCTCCGGCAGGTCTTCGGCGCGCATGGGCTCGGCCGGCTTGGTGTTGGTCGTCAGGCCCAGCTGCACGCCCGTAGCACTGGTGCTGGCGGTCGTCACGTCGGCTCCGGGGGCGGGGTCGCCGATCACGACGGTGGTGGGGGCTTCGGCCTTGGGGGGCAGGACCCGGACGTTGATGATGCTGCCGTTCTGCTGGCTGCTCATGCGTACTCTCCAGGTCCGGACGCCGCTTTCGGTGGTGATCTGGATGGGGGTGTTCCCGTTGCTGCTCAGGCCGGCGATGATCACGCGGTTATCGACGATCTTGGTTTCGATGATGCCGCTGCGGGTGACGGTCACGTCCTTGACCGGGTCGGGCCAGGTCAGGGTAGCCAGGGCGCCCGGGCCGAGTTCGAGGGTGTAGCTCTCGGCCTGCGCATCGTCAAGGGTGATGTTCATGTCGGCTGCGGATGCGGTGGGCAAGAGCAGGGCGGTCAACAGGGCCAGCGTGGGAATGAGTTTCTTCATGGGTGTGCCTCCACCTCATATGGTGTGGCCGGTTCTGGTTGTCACGTGCTTCGTGTAGATCTGGAGGTTGCCCACGCACGTCATTTCGACCAGGTGTTGTTGGAGCGCTGCAGCCAGAATCTGGTGCACGCAAGTGCGCTCCAGGCGGGTGACGCGGCTGAGTTCAAGCTCGGTGCGGTACAGGTTGAGGAGCTCGAGGACGAGGGTGAACTGCTCTTCGGTGTATCCATCAGCGCACGGGATGGTCTGGGGGCAGAGTTCGTACTGGGTCTGCCGAAGTGTCCCGATGGTCCGGACGAGAAACGCCTGTTGGAGGTGATCGAGGATGGCCCGAAGTTGCGGGAAGGCGACCGGGAAGGGAACCTCGCGGTAGAGCTCGAGGGAGGTGCGCGGACCCTGCTGGAGAGCGCCGAGAATATAGAGAGGCAGAAGGGGCAACTGAGCAATGGTCATGCCTCTGTGCTCTGCGCAACGCGCGAGGGATTGAGGAGCTGGCGCAACCGCTCTTGCACCTCACCGTAGGCCTGGTAGGGCTGAGTACCGACCTGCGCGTGATAGGACTCGCGGAGGTCTTGCAATTGCCGCAGGTACGGAAGGAGTGGGCGCTCCCCTATGTAATAGGTGTCCTCCCGAATATGGATGGGTGGGTCGCCCCGGTGGTGGTCGAGCATCAGCGCTGTCACGACACTGAGGGTGAGGAGCTCCCCCTGACGTTCGCAGACGCCGAACATCTCCCGGAACAGGGCCGTGCTCTCCTGTCGCGCCCGTGGATTGTCAAGGGCACATGGGGCGGCCGTCATCTCGTGACCTGCTTGATAAGGGTCGCACTCTGGGTATACGTGCCGCCTCTGACCTGGCCCTGCACCACCAGCTCGTAGCGGTCCCCCTGGTCTAAGAACTCTGCTTTCGTGATGTAAGACGGGGGGGTGACCCCGAGGGTGGCGCAGGTGGCGGCAAAGCCTCCGGGGGCCGGGAGGGTCAGGGTATTGGTGAGGTAGTTCCGACGCTTCTCGGCCGTCATCTGGCAGGTCTGGGTATAGGTGTCGATCAGCTTGTGCTGTGCTGCCCCACGGGCACCAAGGAAATTGGGGAGAAGGACGGCCGCCAGGATGCCGAGCATGGCGATGACGATCAGGATCTCGACCAGCGTGAAAGCCTGTTCCTGCCGGGGCGTGACGATCAGGGATGGGGCAGGGATGGGGGAGGCCTGGGTCACGGGCGCGAGCATCAGGAAATGGTATTGGCGGAACAGCAGATTGATGCTGAACCCCTGACGCCGGATCAGGAGCGGGGCGTCGAGGCTGGGACGGGGGCGCACCAGGATGGTCCAGCGGCCGGACGTGCGGCAGCGACGGGGCCGGTACCGGACGATGAGCGTGACCGGCCCGAGGGTGTAGGCCCCGCTCTGCTCCTTGACTTTCAACCAGGCTTTGGGGACGGGTGGCGCCTCCTTCCACGTGGCCCGTTGCCTGTCATACCAGAGGGCGAGGAGAACGACCGGCCAGAAGAGGGACCCGAGGACCAGGGCGAGCACGCCTTTGAAGTTCGTGGGCCACTTGTGACGGGGCATGTTGAGGATGCCGACCATGGTGATCAGGAGACCGAGGACGCTGTAGATGGCGAGAATAGACATAGACGTGTCCTCAGAGGCCGCACCCGGCACGGGGGAGCGGCCGGAGTGCTTGAATGATGGTGTGATGGCAACGCTGGGCATTCCCACTCCACTCTCCCGCCTGGTCGAAGGGACCTGTGGGGGTCACGCCGAACGGGTGGGGCTGCTGGCGTCCCGAATCGCTTTCCTGCTGGATCTGGATGTGGAGCTGGCCCTGATCGCTGGGTATCTGCATGATGTGGGGAAGGTCGGCGTCTGCCCGAGTGTGTTGAACAAGCCTGGGCCATTGACCGCGCTGGAGCGACAGGCGATGCAGCATCACGTGGCCTACGGGGCGCAGCTGGTGCAGGAAGGTTGGCCGGGGGTGCCGGTGGAAGTCGTGAGGGCGGTGTTGCGACACCATGAGCGGCTGGACGGTCAGGGCTATCCCGGGCGTCAGAGGAAGTTGGACCCGTTGAGTACGGTGGTGGCCGTGGCGGATATCTATGACGCGTTGACGCAACCGCGGGTGTACCGCCCCTGGGTGTTGGTTGGGCCAGAGTTGGTGCAGGCCCTGTTCGCGCAGGCCTTGCCGAGAGAGCCCCTGCTGGCGTTGTGTTCGCTGGCGGGGCTGCGTCTTCCAGAGATGTAGGGTCGCCTGCAGGTAAGAGAGCAGCCGCATGATCGGTCGAGGCCTCGTCACACCCAGATTGTCAGTGCGGTTCTGGTTGTCCGGCGCCTATCGCGTACACGACTGTCAGAGGCATGCCTTCTAGGTCTGGTGACCCTATCTCGTTATGAGGTGCAGCGTTAGGGAAGCATCCTGATCACTGGTCGTTGACCGCTTGACCGCTTCAGGTTCTGATAATCGGCTGCTTCTCTGAACACCTGCATCCAGATCTCTGGCTGCACTTCTAGCGCGACCCGAAGGGCTTCAAGCTGGCATGGCGGGAGGTCTGTCAAAAGCAGCCGCCCAACTTCCAACTTAGAGAGCTGTGGAGCACTCAAGGTGCACTCTATGCCCGCTTGAGCGGTTTTTCGCACTACATCTGTTTGTCGCATCTTCCGGTGAAGACGCACTGCACGAACCCAATGCCGAGGCAACACCACTTGTGAAGCATCCATGCCTGGCCAGAATTTGGGTAACGGAGGAAGATCATGCTTCCTGAGACGGCGAGAGGGACTCATCTTCTCTTCTCTTGCATCGGCACAAAAAAAAGAGAGGACAGCATTGTGCACATCCTACCGTTCTCCAGCTGAGTTCACAAATAATTTCACACTGGCGTCCATCTGCAAGGTTCAGCTCATCTGCAAAGCGGAGGCCACGCTTGGCAAGAGCGCCGTACCGAAGGCGTCGAGCTCATACCGCTCCCCACCCGGTACCGCCGTTCCATACGTGGCCTATGGCCTGTCTAACCCTTGGAAATTCACGACTCGCGACTGTCAGAATTTATCCCGCTGGTTCACTTGCAGGAATCGCACAATCAGTTCGGTCAGGACAGCGAGGCTGTTTTCACATGCACGTCCGCCGCATCCGTCTGGTCACCGAGAACACCGCACCGGGATTTCCGCTGTCTCCATCCAGCCCTGGAACAGGCCGCCGACATAGGTCATCGTTCCAGGTACACCAATTTCTAGCAGTACCGACACATCGCCGTGCTGGGCTGCGCCGGTTAGGCCCCCTGCGCAGCATGCTGGGCTAGCGTGGCACTCACCCTTGCGCCCACCCTCAGGGAGAAGCTGTACTGATCTCTTTCGACCGGCTCTCGCCACCTTCTTCATAGGAGACGAAGGCTTTCTGGGTGCCCGCTACACCACCTTCCACAGTAATTTCCCTCGTCGACTGAGGAAGCACGTAGGTATTTCCCAGCACTTTTTTGCCTGCGGCAGAGCTGACAGCGATATTTCTCAGGATCGCTACGCCGTTCCCGGAATTGACGATACCCAGTGTCGTGACAGCGCTTTGCCGGTTGAGGTTGAAGCTCAGATTGGCCTGGGTCCGACCGTTCGTCACGAACAATGGAATACGGAAGGCATAATTGGCGAGGACCGTATTCGTGATCTGTTCCGCGGCGTTGGCAGGATCGGGCTTCGGGGCCTTCGGCACAGCGGTCAGAACCAGCCGGTAGGCGGAATCCAAGTCTTCCCCGCGCAGGCGTACTGCCACCCGGACCGTCTGAGAACGGCCGGGTAGAACGACGAACTTTTGAGGACTGACGATGACGTCGCGACTCGGTTCCAGGACGTCCTGACCGTCTCTCTGGGTCCATTTCAGGACCTCGGCCGTGAAGTCCATAGGTTCCGAATCCTGATTGGTGACCTGCGTCGAAGTCGTGGAGCTTCGATTTGTACTGACCTTGAGCAGCGTGGGATTGAAAAGCAGTTTGACTGCTTCGGATCTTCCACATGTTCCCAGGAGCAGACAAATCAGCAGTGTGGTTCTCAAAGGACTCATTGCACTCCCAACGATACGGCAAAAGACGGATTCGGGGCGTAGACTGATCTACGCCCCGAATCCGTCCGACTTTAGAAGTCGACGTTGATTTTGACGACGGCTTCGTAATTCCCACTTGGCACGGTCCACTGACCAGTGGCCGCAGTAGCCTTAACGAAGTACATCCTGGTATCGGAGCCGTAGTACATGCTGCCGGGTCCACCAGGATCAAAATCAAGGGGCTCAACAGCGTAGTCCACATTCAGAACAGCCGTGTCCCGCATAGGGTTGGGGGTTTCGTAGGTGAATTTCGCATCACCGATGATAATCGTTCCAAAATTACAGTGAAGGATCTGGGAAACGCCAGGGCTAAGATTATCAATACCGGCCGCAGCAGTGTAGTTGAATTTCAAGGCTGCCGCTTGACCTTCGAAAACGCAACTGGGGCTGACCGTTGCATTGACCGGCACACTGGTCGAGGCCGTACCGGCCTGCGCAGAGGTGATAAGGCCGAGGGTCAGGACAGACAGGGAAAGAATCTTCTTCATAAATCTCCTTGTCGTCTATAGGAGTAACCTTATAGCGACGGTTTTCACCGGTCGTGACAGCTTATGTAAAGACCATCACTTGATTCGAATATTCCAGACGGTCTTCGGGGCATCCGAAGCATTTGAATGGTTAACGACTAAAGAAATCTTAGCCTTATTTTTAACAAAATTCAATACACCTGTTGGGGGATATAGTAAAAAGTCATAGTAAAAATTGATTCGACAAATATCAATTCGGTATTGGCAACCGAATTGTTTGATCACATCTTTCCTAATGATCAAGTAAAACCACTGTAAAATGGCGCGAGTTTTATTCTCGCTTGCCTGCAGCAGAGGAAACCCTTTCAGAAGAGGTACACACTGATGTATTCGCTTGGACAGTCCTCTCCGAAAATTACAATAAGTTGAGCTCCGTTATTTCTCCGTTATCAGCGGGTGCAGCGGGCGGTCTGGGCATCCTGCACCACACGCACTGCGCAGGTCGTTCCGTCGGCCAGCTGGAGTTCCCCGACCAACTCGGTCACGGCAACCGGCAGAAGCGCCGTGCCGAAGGCATCGAGCTCATAGCGCTCCCCACCCAGCACCGCCGTTCCATACGCGGCGTCCTGCCCGTCCGGCCCCTGGAAGTCCACGATCCGCGACCGCCCGAAGTTCTCCCGCCAGTCGACCTTCACGGCCCG